>CAYVAO010000068.1:0-7891 GCA_964448895.1 uncultured Christensenella sp. | reverse complement strand
AAAAACCAACATCTGGATTCAAACCAAAATATGTATCCCAACAAAAAAACGTCCAATTTCTGATATTAAGTTGAAATGAGGAGACCAACAAAAAACCGTCCAATCACTTGGGCGGTTTTTCGCGAGATAGGAACAACATGGGGGTATCGACTCTGGGGATGAAACGTTAAAATCTTAGTCCGTGACGACGTCGTAAGGCCAGTCGATGATGCCTCCGAAATCGACCACGTTGGTGTACCCGATGGCGATGAGCTTCTTTGCCGCCTGCGCGCTGCGGTTACCGCTGCGGCAGTAGACGAGAATCTCCGCGTCCAGATCGGGCAAAAGCTCCGGCTGCTTATCAACGATCGTCTCGTTGGGGACAAGAATCGCGCCGGGAATGTGTCCCGCGTCATATTCTTCCTGCGTGCGAACGTCGAGGATGACGATGGTATCTCCGCTGTCCATGCGCGCTTTGGCATCCGCCGCGGAAATCTTCTTGTATTCTACTGCGGCTGTTGCGGTAGGCGCGGGCGTTGCCGCGGCTGCGGCAGGAGCCGCACACGCGGAAAGCGTGAGTAGCGACAACACGAGCGCGAAAAACGATGCGATCTTCTTCATACGGGATTCCTCCAAAATTCTGACCAGCGGAACGTTTAGCCGAGCGAGATAGCTCCCATCGGACAATAGCGAACGCACTTGCCGCACTTGATGCATTTGTCCATGGCCGCCTTCGGCGCGCGGTAGCCAACCTGAGTGAGTGCCTCTACGGGGCAAACGCGAACGGACGGGCACGGGTGGTTCTGCGGACAACGGCTTGCGCTCACACGGATGATCGCATCCGCGCTGACGGGTTTCTTCTCTTCCGGCTCACCGCCGAACATCTGACTCCAAATACTGTTACTCAAGCGAATACCTCTACACAAAACTTATTTTCTATAGAGTAGTTCATTTCGTCCGGGGTAACCGTAACCAAGTCACGGAAAGATCGCAGCATCGCGGGATTGCGCAGCGGGGCGGCCCCTGATAGTATGATTCTTAGAGTGCAACACGGCACACAGGTTTACAATCGACCGGGAGGAACAAGCATGACGAGCGAACAATTCTGGCAGGAGTTTCTGCAAAAGACCGGACGAGCACCGGACACCAAGTACTATGAGTGCTTTCATTTTACCAACGACGAACGCCTGGCAAACGAACTCTTGCAGCTCGTGCTGTCGGGCAAAAAACGGGCAACGGCGAGCAGCCTGCTTTGCTATGCGGAAGGCGAAGCGCCCAAGCCCGGCAGTCTTTCCATCGTGACGGACTTTGACGGAAACCCGCACTGCGTGATTGAGACCAAGGCGGTGCAGGTGATTCCGTTTTGCGAGATGACGTTCGATATATGCTCGCGGGAAGGCGAGGATGAATGCCTAGAGACATGGAAGGAAGGGCACCGGCGCTTTTTCACACTGGACGCTGAGGAGATGGGATATGCGTTCACAGAGGATATGCCCGTTCTATTTGAAGATTTTGAAGTAATCTATCAAGTATAAACGGTAAACAAACACGGCACGCGCGGAGAGATTTCCGGCGTGCCGTTTTGAATGATACGTGCGTCGATCAGTCCGCCTCTCCTGGCGCGGGCGCGGTTGCAACACTTCCGCCCTTTGCCAGCAGCAAACCCGATGCGGCGGCAGTCAGCGGAGCTGCCGCGACGAGCCCAAACGAGCCAACGATGGTATGAATCACCTCGGAGGCGACGTATTTATAATTGAAGACGTTGATGAGCGGCGTGCCCTGCGCCATGAACACCATCAACAGCGCGACAAAACTGCCGGAGTAGGCCAGCAGCAGCGTGGTCGTCATGGTGCCCATCGCGGCCCTGCCGACGCGCATGCCGCTCATCATCGCTTCAAAGCGGCTGAGGTCCGGGCGCTTGGTCACAACCTCGTTGACCGCAGCCGCGATATCGACCGAGAGGTCCATCATTGCCCCGCTGGAACCGATGAAGATGCTCGCCATAAAGATCTGCGTGAGATTGAGGGTTTCATATCCGCTGTAGAGCAGACTCTCGGAGAACGACATCACCGCGCCGTGGATATGAAACGCGTTTGTGCTGATCATGCCGAGCACCGCGGTGACGAAAAGTCCCGAGATCGCGCCGATGCAGGCGGCGAGCGTGATGCGGTTAAACCCGAATACGAGCGCGATGGTCATAATCGTAAGCCCCGCCGTAATCAGCGACCCGACCAGGATCGGATTGACGCCGTTGAGGCAGAGCGGCACGAGCACCTTCCAGATGGAGAGCACGGCGAGGATGAAGGACAGCACAGCCCGCAGCCCCGTCCAACCCGCAAACAGAATCAGCAACGCGAAGAACGCCAGCAGCAGCAGGATTTCGCCCGTGATGCGGTAGTGGTCGATCATGCTCACGGAGGCAACCTGCTCGCCCGATTCGTCATAGCTCACCAGCACGAGCGCGGTCTCGCCCGCGTTATAGATCTTGTCCTGCTCAAACGAGCCGTTGAGCATGTTATACGCGCGGTGGATTTCGCCTTTGTGGCTGCCTTCCAGAAGTTGGATTTCGCAGACCTGCTCGCCTGTGCGGACGAGTCCCGTGTCCTTGATCGTGCTGTCGTCAACGGAGACGACGCGCGCGGAGATGCGGTCGGAGTCATCGGTCTTGCTTGCGCCCGCGTTTTCATATCCGGTCGGTAGCACCAGAAGAGCCAGTATCAGTACGAGGCAGAGGACGGACGAGAGCCAGTTCCGTTTGCTGTTCGGGGATTTTGTCATACGATTGTTTCCTCAACTTGTGTTCAATTGTTGTTCGGTTATACAAAGACGGCGCGAGCGCCCGCCATTTCAGCGGGCGCTGTTGCCGTTGGGGAGTGGTTGCGGGAAGATTATTGGATGCCGAGCAGCTGTGCCATCTTGTTGTAGATGTCCGTGTTGTCGTAGCCGCCGACGAACAGTTCCTGACCCACGCCGCTGGCATACACCGCTGCGGGAAGTCCGGTATGGGAGTAGGAAGCAAAGTTGATGCCGCTCTTGTTGTTGAGCAGGTGGGTAACGGTGACGGAGAAGGGCGTGTATGTGCCATACTGCACATATTCTTCTTGTGTCTGGAGAGATTTGCCATCCGCGTCGGTACCAAAGCCGCCCTTGAGCGTGATTTCATAGGCCTTCTTGAGCTCGGCAACTTCGTAGTCGGTGAGCACCAGCGTCTTGTTCGCCGCGGTGTCCGCCTGATCCGGCGTCACGAGGCCGAAGAGCGCGGTTACGTCCTTCATCGCGTCCGCAAACGGGGTTTTGTTCGCAACATAGTTTGCGACATAGTCCGCGTCGTACTTGGCGTAAGAGATCGTCTGGTAGTTGATGTTCTTGAGGTAGGTGTTGTAGTTGGTGCCCGCAAAGCCGATGGAGAGTCCGCCGGTCTCGTGGTCGCCGGTCACGAGGATCAGCGTTTCATCCGGATGCTGAGAAGCAAAGTCGATGGCGACCTGCACCGCGTCCGCAAGAGCAAGCGTATCGTGAATGGTGCTGCCCGCGTCATTGGCGTGGCAGGCCCAGTCGATCTTTCCCCCTTCCACCATCATGAAGAAGCCCTGAGCGCCGTCCAGCTAGGTGATGCCCTGCTGCACATAGTCTTTGAGCGCCCAGGCGGTTTCCGCACGGTCGATTTCATAGCTCATGGAGCTGCTGTCCGCAAGGTCTTCAGCGATCACGATGGATTTGCCCGCGCTGGCGCTGAGTGCTTGCGCTTCGGCCTGGGTCTTGACGACCGTGTAGCCCGCGGCGGTGGCGAGTTCGTATAAATCGGTCTGCGGATTGTCGCTCTTGTTGCCGGTGGGTTTGAGGAGCGCGCCGCCCGCGAAATAATCAAAGTTGCTGTCGATCAACTCAAGGCCGATTTCGTAGTAGTTATTACGGCTCGCCTGGTGCGCGTAAAACGCGGCGGGCGTTGCATGGTTGAGGTTGACGGAGGAGATGATGCCGATCTTGTAGCCTTTTTCCGCTTTGAGTGTTTCGGCAATGGTCGTATACGTCTTGTTCTTCGCTTCGTTCATGTTCAGCACGCCGCTGTAGGTCTTGTGACCGCTGGCGATAGAGGTCGCGGTGGAAGCGGAGTCCGGGCAGAACGAGGTGGAGTCATAGGTGGTTGCGGAGCCGGACACGGGGAATTTCATGAAGTTGAGCATTTCGTTCGTGGTGAGGATGGTGTCCTTGTCCGCGTTGATGCTCAGGTAGGCGGAAGCCGTCTGAAACTGAGGATAGGTCATGCCGTCGCCGATGAAGAGAAACACGTACTTCGGCGCCGTCGTGGTTTCGCTTTCGCTCAGAACCGGCGAGATTGCACCGGTGCGGGGCGCGTCCGCGGTTTCGCCCGCGGCTGCGGCAAGGCCGACCGGGATTGCGGCGAGCAGCAGCATGGCCGCGAGCAGGATGGGGAGAATACGTCTACGTTTCATTTTTTGGGATCTCCTCTCGATTTTTACGTCTGTATTTTACTTACGATCGGATTGTACCAATACATTGTTAAGCCCTTGCTCGGCTGAAGGTAAAATCCTGATGAAGCGAAAATTCTTAGAAAACGCCGGAAATCAAGGGGTTTTCTTGTTTTGCATGCGCATATGTCAAAGATAAATCAACTGAGACAGGACTACTTGCAGGAAAATTTGCGTCAGCAGACAGGAAATTGATTTTTGTTGAACTGAAAAACCACCTGTGAGAAGTTGCCATACGCGTCAGGTGAACGATTGCGTAAAATAAAATTTTCCGTTACTATGGATGCAGCACCTGAACGCTACTAAATTATGTAAGAATTTCTTTGCGGGAGCAGCCAATATGTTTCAGTTGATCTCACTCGTCATCATCTACGGCGTCATGATGTTTATCTGGACGTTTGTGTTTCTCAACCGCAGCCACGATAAGGTCAACCAGGCGTTTCTTCTTTTTTTAAGCAATATTCTTGTGTGGATGGTGCTCAACAATCTCGATGAATTCAGCGACGGAACCATCGTGTCCCTTGGAACAAAGACCGTCTACTGGCTGAGCATGATGTATCTGTCCATCACGTTTCTTTACTTTATCTATCGTCTGCTCAATCGAAAGATCGACTGGCTGTTTTATACGGCATTGATCCTCAATACGCTGACCGTCGTCGTTCGGTATCTCTACCCGATGGATTATTCCGATCCGACGTTCTGGCGGCTGACCGATCCGGTCGTGGCTCCGCTGATGGCGACGACATTCAGCCTGCCCGCGATTTATGCGTTTGTTCTGGTGCTGAAACAGATGATTCAAACCAAGGACGCGCGGCTTCGCGCGCAATTGGGCTATATCTTTTTCGGGATCGGGCTTGCGCTGGTGGTCAGCGTGATTTCGGAATATCTGCTGCCGACGGTGTTTCATGTAACAGAAAAGCTCTATCTCATGCATTCCGCAATCGCAATTTTCGCCGTAGCGATGTTTGTCTCCATCATGCGCCACCGTCTGCTCAACCTGCGTTCGGACTATATTTACCAAAACCTCTTTTTCAACGCGAGCGAAGGCATATTGATTGTCAACCGCACGGGGCGCATCGCCAGCATTAACCGAGTTGGGCGCGAGATTCTGCGGGACGAGCGTCTGGACGCGGGGGATTACGTGGCTAACTATATTCCTGACTATCGGTTTGACGTGAACTATAACCAGCATGAGGTCGCGCTTGGTTCCGGCGAACAGCCGCGATATCTTTCGCTGACGCAGTATCCTATCGACGAGCGGGATCAAGGAACGACCAAGCTGCTGATTGTAAACGATGTAACGCAGACGCGCTTGCGCCAGGAACTGGAAAAGCTGCAATTGCTGGAAAAGAGCAACATCGATCAACTGACGGGGCTTTATAATAAGCAGTATCTGCACGAAGGCATTCCATCATACAAGGAAAGCGCCGGCCCCAACGCGCTGATCTTCATCGATGTGGACGATTTCAAAGCCATCAACGATACATACGGGCATTTGGTTGGCGACGAAGTGCTGCGTGAGCTTGCGGCCTGTATTAAGAAAAATGTGCGCGTAACGAATATTTCCGTACGCTTTGGCGGGGACGAGTTCGTGATTATTTTGGAAAACACGAGTGCTGAGGACGCGTTTCTGGTTGCGGAGCGCATTCGTGCCTGTGTAAACGCGCTGGAGTTTTCCGCGGGGGAGACGGTGTTTCATATCACGCTGAGCATCGGCCTGATCGAAGGAACGGCGCCGCTCAACGAACTGCTCGACAAAGCGGATCGCGCCATGTATGCCTCCAAGAATCAAGGAAAGAACAAGACGACATTCTTTTCGGAGGAAGCGGAGCAAGGCGCGTTTCATATAAAGCTGACGCAGACGTAAAGCTTCGCCTTACCGGCCTGGAACGCCGATCCATTCGCAGGCAAAACACAAAAATAATATATAGAAAACATATTAAACCTATTGACAATGTATAATTAGAACCGTATAATCCTGACTAATACGATTGGAAAGGGGGAACCACGCATGAAGGAAATCATCTGGCTGAGACAAACGCCCAAACACCGGGCGGGGTTCGCTGCCCTGGGTCGTATGGATCGAATGTGCCGTTGATGGGATACGCTTCCTTTTGCGCCTGATCGCGTAAAGGAAAAGAGATCACACAACAACCAAAGATAAGAAAGGGATTACACTATCATGGCACAGAAACTGAAATTTGAAACGCTCCAACTGCATGTAGGACAGGAACAGCCCGACCCCGCGACCGACGCGCGCGCGGTGCCGATCTACGCGACCACCTCTTATGTATTCAAAGATTCCGCCCAGGCGGCGGGGCGCTTTGCGCTCACCGAAGGCGGAAATATCTATACACGCTTGATGAACCCGACGAGCGACGTGTTTGAGCAGCGCATTGCCGCGCTGGAAGGCGGCGTTGCCGCGCTTGCGACCGCGTCCGGCTCCGCCGCGATCACCTACGCCGTGCTGAATATCGCGGGTAGCGGGGATCACATCGTCTCCTCCAAGACGCTTTACGGCGGTACCTATAACCTCTTTGCTAACACGTTCAAAGACCTCGGCATCGAGGCCACGTTTGTGGACGGCAGCGATCCGGAAAACTTCCGCAAGGCGATTTTACCGAACACCAAGGCGCTCTATTTGGAATCGCTGGGCAATCCCAATGCGGATGTGCTGGATCTGGACGCGATCTCGGCTATTGCGCACGAAAACGGCATTCCCGTGATCGTGGACAACACGTTCTCCACGCCGTTTCTCTTCCGCCCGATCGAGCATGGCGCGGATGTCGTCGTCCATTCGGCGACGAAATTCCTCGGCGGTCACGGCACGGTCATCGGCGGCGTGATTGTGGACGGCGGAAAGTTTGACTGGAAGCAAAACGACAAGTTCCCCGGCTTGAGCAAGCCCAATCCTTCCTATCACGGTATCGTGTTTGCGGACGCGGTGGGTGCCGCGGCATTTGTAATGAAAATTCGAACAACGATTATGCGCGATACCGGCGCTTGCATCTCGCCCTTTAACTCCTTCCTGCTCTTACAGGGTATCGAGACGCTGTCTTTGCGCGTGGAGCGGCATGTTTACAACACGCTGAAGGTTGTGGAGTTTTTAAAGAATCATCCGAAGGTGAAGAAGGTCAACCATCCTTCTCTCGCGACCGGCAGAGAAAAAGAGCTTTACGACAAGTATTATCCCAACGGCGGCGCTTCGATTTTCACCATCGAGCTCAACGGCACGCGGGAACAGGCGCAGAAGTTCACCGAATCGCTGGAGCTGTTCTCGCTGCTGGCAAACGTTGCGGACGTGAAGTCTCTCGTCATTCATCCCGCATCGACCACGCACTCGCAGATGAGCGAAGAAGAGCTCTCGTTTGTCGGGATCGAGCCGACAACGGTTCGTCTCTCGATCGGCACCGAGCACATCG
>CAYVAO010000067.1:1942-7922 GCA_964448895.1 uncultured Christensenella sp. | reverse complement strand
CCGCCGCGCTACTTAGCCCGAACTGCAACGACCCCATCGAGTTCGACATCCCCGGCGGTGAAGAAGTCGAGGACTAATATCCGCTTTCGCAAAACAAATGAAACAAGCCCTGCCAATAAACCGGCGGGGTTTTTTGTTGCGATCGGATATGACTGCGCAAAAAAGCCGCTCGAACAAATAGCTGATCAAGCGGCTGAATGGGCTTTTGAAAGCAGAACGATTTAGCGGGAGAACTTTGCTTTCGGTGCCTTCTGATGCAGGAACTGCTCAAATTCCAACATGTTGATTTTATCAAATCCGTTTTTATCAATAATATAAAACAGGCGTAAGTGAACAACCAAGAGGTACAACTTCTTTGTAGTGATCACGCGTTTTAATTGGGAATATTGGATCGTAAAGGTTGCATTCGATGGATGTGCAATCGTCACGAAACGATCTTCAAAGAAACTTGAAGAAACAACGATTTCTTCGTGATAGATTTCAAGACTGCGCTTATATGATAAGTTGGAATTATAAAGCGGAATAAACAGAAAAACGATCAAGCCTATAAACAACAGAAAAAAAGCAAAATTAATCTCAAAGGTGGCTGCGTTCAGCATGAGCTCTAAAAGAGTGATCAACATGAAGAACGAAGTGATAATTACAAAAAGTGTTCTTTTAGGCTTGTTGAAATTCAGATACGAGTCACGATAAACTTCCTTTGTATAGGTGCATTTGTTGGTAAATAGCGGCTCCGTTCGATTTCCTTCTTCCATTACAGCATCACCTTCGCTTTCACAGCTTTTTCTTTCATAAAATGTTCGAACTCAATCAGATTGATATTTTCAAATTTGCCTTTATCAAGAATGATAAGCATCTTCTGCCTGATGGTAAAGATATATAGTTGTCGCGTCGCCTTTATACGAACGATTTGATCGTATCGAAGCGTTGCTTCTGCATTTGAGGGGATTGACTTCGTCTCTATGCGATCCTCATAGAATTTGACCGTGCTGCTTGTTTCCTCGTGATAGACTTCTTGATTTCTCTGATAAGTGATATTGACGGCCCGGCGTGGGAAAAACACAAAGTAATAGACCGCAAAAAGCACAAAGAAACCAGCGAAGAAGTAAAACAGGACATCGTCCGTCCAATAAATCTCAAAAATTGACGAAACGAGTATAATCGCGCTCAAAATGACTACGAGAATTCTCCTGGTCCTCGTGATGGCGAGATAGGCTTCCTTGTATACTTCTTTTGTGAGAAGACAAGAATTGGTAAACAAAGGCTCCATACAACCTCCGGATTAAACTTGTATACTTGCGAATCAGTTTACTACAAATATTGGTGAACAACAAGAAGATATCTTTTCCATATTCGGGCGCTATTACGTACACTCGGCTTTGGTCGCATTGCCAATGTCCCCGTTTCATGATAAACTGACAAAAACCAAACGAAACTTTTACAATAAGCAAACACGGTTCGTGAGATAATAGGGGAGATGTTTTCATGATCATCGTCGGTATTTGCGGTGCGAGCGGCAGCGGAAAGAGCACGCTGGCAAAGCGCATCAAAGATTCTCTCGCTTGCAGCTGCACCATCATAGGTCAGGACTGCTATTATCGTAATTTTCCCGATTTGCCGTTTTCCGAGCGCATCAAGCTCAACTACGACGAGCCGGGTATTTTTGATTTTGACGAGCTGCTCCACGACATCGAGTTGCTGGAGAGCGGTACTCCCATCACCACAAAGGGATACGACTACGTCAACTATGAGCGCGCGGATAGACCGGATGTGCTGATTCCTCCGCCGGAGGTGCTGGTGCTCGAAGGCATCCACATGTTTTACGACAAGCGCATCTGCGAGCGGATGTCGCTGAAAGTATATCTGCACGTAGACGTGGATATCTGTCTGCTTCGGCGCATCAAACGCGATATCAAGGCGCGCGGACGCTCAATCGATAACATTGCGGAGCAATACGTGGAGACCGTGAAGCCCGTGTACGAAAAATACATCGCGAATTATATCAACGATGCGGACTTTGCCGTTATGCGTGGCGGAAAGAACAAGATGGCGATTGACGCGATCTCCGCTTATCTGACCACAAAGGTGCTCGCGGAGCGCTTTGTGGAGCCGGAAACGCCGCAAACGCCGTGCGTATCGTCCTGTGAAACGCCTGAAATCGAGGTTTAACGAGCCATTTCGTTTTGAATGATATGAAACGGAGGAGAAATGAAGATGGAACAAAGCGTACCGCAACCCCGGCATAACCACCACAGACATCATGACCGCAGCGATTTGCCGCGTCACGGCGCGTTGCGCGTGATCTTCTACTTTCTTGCTTTGATCGTACTCAACGTCATGCTCGCGGTGTATTCAATTTATATGCTCGGCCTTGCGATGATGTTCAATTGGTCGTCTCTCTCAAGCGGCACATTGCAGGTGATCCTTGAGAGCGCGTTGAACCTGCTGCTTTTCTTTTCGCCGGTCATACTGACGTTGTTTCTCAATCGCTTACTTTACCGCGTGTTTCGCGGTGGCGGACGATTTCCGCGCGGAACGTGGTTCTTCGCCATGCTGGCGATCGTCGTCGTTCAGGTGGCGATGCTTGCGGTCATCTTTGGCTACGGTTATGTTCCGGAGACAAACGGGTTTCATATCGATCAAATTTCGGTGTCTCCTATCGAATAAACACAAGACGAGGGAAAAAACACAAAATCACATGTGCAGGGGGATGGTTGTCCTCCTGCACATTTTATCTTTTTTTGCATTCTACAGCGCAGTATGTTACAATGCTTTTACTATTACTTGACGGAGTTCCTGCATGAAACTGCTTTTAAGCAATGACGACGGTGTCTTTGCCGCCGGCATTCGCGCGCTTGCCCATGAACTAAACAAGAGCCATGAACTGTATGTCGCCGCCCCGGATCGGGAACGCAGCGCGGTGAGCCGCGCGATGACGCTGAGCGAGCCGCTGCGCGCGCAAAAGACGCATATCGAGGGCTTGCCCAATGTACCCGCATACGCGATTAGCGGTACGCCGGTCGATTGCGTTCGCCTCGCGCTGGGAAATCTCTTTCCCGCGCCGGATATCGTCGTCTCCGGCATCAACCACGGGCCGAATCTCGGAACCGACGTGCTCTATAGCGGTACGGTCGCGGCCGCGCACGAAGCGGCGCTGCTGGGCTATCAGGCGATTGCGATCTCCTGCGTTACCTATACGGGTGAATACATGGAGACTGCGGCGCGCATCGCGGCGCTTGCCGTGGATTACATTCAGGCGCATCCGCTTTCGTTTGGCACGGTTTTAAACGTAAACGTTCCCGCCGTTCCGTTTGAGGAACTAAAGGGAGTCAAAGTTACCCCGCTGGCGGTCGAGCAATATGCGCTGAAGTATGTGGAGCGGAAGGACCCATTCGGCAGAACCTACTATTGGTGCCCGCGCGGCTGCACAACCTGTTCGGACGGGCAGGATGTGGACGACCGCTGGGCGCGTGAAGGATATGCCACGCTGACCCCGATTACGTATGATCTCACGCTGTACTCCCATATGGAGGAGATGGC
This sequence comes from uncultured Christensenella sp., assembly GCA_964448895.1. Classification (GTDB taxonomy): domain Bacteria; phylum Bacillota; class Clostridia; order Christensenellales; family CAG-138; genus UBA7703. Next base: position 4,382 of record CAYVAO010000067.1, on the reverse strand, counting down.
GCAACAGGATATTCACTGGCTCGACTAGGGCGCAAAAAACGCTAACATAATCTTTTTGGAGGTGTGCTCGCAATGGACGCATTGTTTTCGATGATGGAAAAGCAGTATTCTACCTTTTCCAAGGGGCAAAGACGCATCGCGGAATACATCTTCAACTCCTATGACGACGCTGCGTTCATGACCGCGGCAAAACTCGGCGAGCGGGTCGGCGTATCCGAATCCACCGTCGTGCGCTTTGCGTATATGCTTGGCCTCGATGGCTATCCCGCGCTTCAGGAGGCGCTTCAGGATCTGATTCGCCATCGCCTGACCAGCGTACAGCGCATTCGCCTTGCCGCGAACATTCCCCAGCAGGACGTGCTGAAAACCGTGCTTTCTTCCGATATGAACAATATCCGCGCGACCATCGACATGATCGACAATGAGAGTTTCGATGGCGCGATCAATGCAATTCTTCGCGCGCGGAGAATCTACGTGCTCGGTATTCGCAGCGCGATGTCGCTTGCGCAATTTTTGACCTACTATCTCGACTACGTCTGCGACAACGTGATGTTTGTCAACGGCGCGGTACAGGATATCCATGAGCGCATGCTCCGCGTGGACGCGCAGGACGTATGCTTCGGCATCAGCTTTCCGCGCTACAGCGCACGCACGGTGGACGCGATGAAATACGCGAAATCGAAGGGCGCGACGCTGATTGCGCTGACCGATATGCCGACCTCGCCGGTTGCGCGCATCTCGGACTTTACGCTCTGCGCGCGCAGTGATATGGCCTCGTTTGCCGATTCGCTGGTGGCTCCGCTTTCGCTGATCAACGCGATCATCGTTGCGATCGGTCACGCGCGTAAGGACGAAGCATACCAGCACCTCACGCAGTTGGAGGAAGTTTGGCACGCCGAGGGCGTCTACCTTTCCGAAGCGGTCAAAGAGGAGCGCACATGATCGTTTTCGTGATCGGCGGCGGGCCGGCGGGCATGATTGCGGCGGCGAACGCCGCGAAAAACGGGCACACCGTTACGCTCTTTGAGCGAAACGAGAAACTCGGCAACTAGCTCTATATCACCGGAAAAGGCCGATGTAATGTCACCAACAATGCGGATCGGGACTCTTTCTTTGAGCATGTTTTAAGAAATCCGCGCTTTCTCTACAGCGCATTTTCACATTTTGACAATAAAGATATCATGGAGCGCATCGAGCATGCCGGCGTACCGCTCAAGACGGAGCGCGGCGGGCGCGTGTTTCCCGTTTCCGACAAGTCGAGCGATATTCTGCGCGCCTGCGAAAAGATGGTGCGCGAATCCGGCGTAAACGTTCGGCTCAATACACGCGTGGACGAAGTGCTGACGCAGGAAGGCGCGGTAAGCGGGGTTCGCATCGGATCGCAGAAACTAAGCTGCGACGCAGTCGTCGTTGCCACCGGCGGAATCTCTTATCCGCAGACGGGTTCTACGGGAGACGGATACGATTTTGCGCGTGCAACAGGTCACGGTGTAGAAGAACCGGTCGCATCTCTTGTGCCGCTCGTGACCGAGGAAAGCTGGCCGCGTGAACTCGCGGGGCTGACACTCAAAAACATCACGCTCACCGCCGAAAAGAAGGGCAAAACAGTCTTCTCGGAGCTGGGAGAGTTGCTCTTTACCCACTTTGGCATCTCCGGCCCGCTCGTGCTCTCGCTATCCGGCGTGATCGCAGGACAGCCCGCGGGAACGCGGCTTTCGATCGATCTCAAGCCGGCGCTCTCGCGCGAACAGCTCGACGCGCGGCTTGTGCGGGACTTGCAGGAAGGCGCGCGGCAGCAAGTGAAGACCGCGCTGCATGCGCTACTGCCGCAACGGTTGCTGGAGATCGTATTGGAACTGGCGAAAATTGACGGCGCTCTGCCGGTAGGTCAGCTCAACAAAGCAATGCGGCTTCAGCTGGTGGAGATGCTCAAGGCACTACCGCTCACGGTCAGCGGCGCACGCGGACTCAACGAGGCGGTGATCACGCGCGGCGGCGTCAGCGTGAAGGACGTTAACGCCTCCACGATGGAGAGTAAACGCGTCAAAGGTCTGTATTTCGCGGGCGAAGTACTCGATATCGACGCGACGACGGGCGGATACAACCTCCAGATTGCCTGGTCGACGGGCGCGCTGGCAGGGGATAGCATTCAATGAAAGGCGGCAAACAACGATGAGCGAACGAATCAACATCGCGATTGACGGCCCGTCCGGCGCGGGAAAGTCCACGCTGGCAAAGGCGGTTGCGAGCGCCTTACACATTCGATATCTCGACACGGGCTCTATGTACCGCGCGATGGCGCTGTTTGCCATGCGGCGCGGCGTTAGCGTCAGCGACGAAGCGGGGCTCAAGACGATACTTGACGATGCGGATATCCGCGTGCTCGACGATGAGCGGGGACAGCGCGTACTGATTGGCGCCGCGGACGTGCCCGCCGGCC
>CAYVAO010000067.1:0-1932 GCA_964448895.1 uncultured Christensenella sp. | reverse complement strand
CTTCGCACGCAGGAGCTCGCGATGGGCGCTTCCACGGTCAGCGCGCATCCTTGTGTGCGGCAAAAGCTAGCGGAGCTGCAACGCGAGGTTGGGCGTAATTACGACGTGGTCATGGATGGACGAGACATCACCACAAACGTTTTGCCGCATACGAAACACAAGTTTTTTGTGACCGCGAGGCCGGAAGTGCGAGCGGAACGGCGCTTGAAGGAACTGCGCTCCCGCGGGAACACGCAAGAGACGTTTGAGCAGGTGCTTGCGGATATCAAGCTTCGGGATCACAACGACAGCACGCGCGCCTATATGCCGCTGCGTCAGACCGAGGACGCCATATTGATCGACACCAGTGATATGACCATCGACGAAGCGCTGGAGCTATTGCTTCGATCGATCGCGGATCAGCAGGATCGTTAAACACTAAAATAAGCTTATTTTAAGGCTCTGTCGTTCAAGAACACCAAGCAAGAAGGAAGCGTGTTACCATGCTCTACGTATTCTTTAAATATCTGCTTACGCCGTTTTTCTGGTTGATCTACCGACCGATGGTGAAGAATTTCGGCAGATTGTTCTTTCGCGGTCGCGGGATTTTGATCTCAAACCACTTTTCGCTGGGCGACCCGATTCGCCTCGCGATGGTGGCGCCAAGGCCCGTCCACTTTATGGCAAAGCAGGAACTCTTCGATACCCCGCTCAAACGCTTCTTTCTCAAAGGACTGTTGGCGTTCCCCGTCTACCGCAAACAGGCGGATATGCAATCGCTCAAACAGGCGATGACCGTATTGGAACACAACCATATCTTCGGAATCTTTCCCGAGGGACGCCGTTCGCTAACCGGCGAACTGGACTCGTTTGAAAAAGGCGCTGCGTTTCTCGCGCTTCGCTGCAATTCGCCGATCATTCCGGTATATGCGGACCCGAACTGGAAGAAGCGCAAACAGGTGCGCATGGTCGTCGGCGAGCCGATCGATCCGAATGAGGTCGCAAAAACGTACGCCGGGCGCGGCGTCGACGCGGTGACGGATGCGATTCGCGACGCGATGCAAAACCTGAAAAACGAGTTGGAGCGCATGCCGTAACGGCTAAGGTGCAATCAAGAAAGACGAATTGAGTAACATGAAGATTCTATTAGCGAAAAACAGCGGATTTTGCTTTGGTGTGCGCCGCGCCGTCGAGATGGCGGAGCAGTGCGCGGCTGAATGCGGCACCGTATACACCTACGGCAATATCATCCACAATGAAAGCGTTGTTAGAGAACTCGCGGAAAAAGGCGTACACTCGGTTGAAAACATCGATACGCTCAACGCAGGGGATACGCTCATCATCCGCGCGCATGGAGCGCCGCCGGCGGTATACGAAGCGTGCGAACGAAAGGGAATCCGCCTGATCGACGCAACGTGTCCCTATGTCAAACGCATCCACAAAATCGTTCAAAAGGCTGCGGAAGAGGGCGGCACCGTTCTTATCGCGGGAAAAGCGGATCACCCGGAGGTGATCGGAATTCGCGGCTGGGCGGGCGGCGACGCGCTTGTTTTTGAAAGCGCAGCGGATGTAAAAAACCTGCCACAGATGAAAAAAGCGGTGCTTGTTGCGCAAACGACCTTGCCGGAAGAGACTTTTCGTGATATTATTCACGAAATAGAATATCAGCAGAACAGTTCTTGCGCGTTAGAGGTTTGCAATACGATTTGCGACACCACGCGGGCGCGTCAGAGCGAGGCGGAAGAAATTTCACGCCGAAGCGCGCGCATGCTTGTGCTGGGTTCCAAATCCAGCGCGAACACGCAAAAGCTCGTGGAAATCTGCAAAAAACACTGTAAAAACACAGAAAACATCGATGTAACGGAGAAACTTTTTCTTGATAAATTACCATCCGATGGTATAATAGGTATTGTTGCGGGCGCATCGACGCCGGACCGGATGATTAGGGAGGTA
>CAYVAO010000066.1:6538-7963 GCA_964448895.1 uncultured Christensenella sp. | reverse complement strand
CGCGCCGCCGTATGCGGTGGGCCGTGCCCTGCGTTCGAAGAATTCCCGCTGACGTGGATTTGGATACCCCTTTAATTGGAATTCCACGTCACTCACCCCAGCCTTCCTTGTCCTCCAGCACGATCACGATCCTGCGGTCTTCCTCGTTCGGCGGCAGTTTTTCGCCGGTGCCGAGTTCTTCCAGCAGTTTCGCGGCAACGCTGTACTGGAGTTCCCCCAGTAACGCGTGCTCCACGATGTAGCGACCAATCCGCCGGAGTGCGCTAGCATACAGCTTGCACTCCTCGCTCTCCTCTTCGCTCTTGCCTTTTGCGAGGATCTCGCTCTGCGGTATGGCAAGGTGCTCGCTCAGGCCTGCAAGCGTATACGGCGTTTGCCGGATCGTCACGCTTCCGTTTTTGAGTGTGACGCGCTCCGCCGTCGCATCGCATGCGGCAAAATACGCTTCCATTTTGCTTTCGAGTGAATTTTGATTGGCCGACTCCATTCGTTCGTGCTCCTTTCTTGCATGGCGGCGTTTTGCGAGGCTGTTTCCTGCCGCCAAAGATATCCTAATGCAGAAAACTACTAAAAAATTACGACAGTTTTGGGTTTCGCGAATTCTTATAATTCGCCCTTTCGCCGATTCCGATAATTCTTTTTTGCATCCAAAACATAAAAAAACGCCATCCCGGCGCGTGCGTAAGTCACTTTGGTCAGCCTTCTATCTGTGGTAAGATGATTTTGTTTAATCAAAGAAGTTATTTGGATGTGTTATCCATGATGATTCACGCTCTGTTTGATGCGAGCGATCTCGAAAGGACTGGTACCATGAAAAAAGTCATTCCTGCCATCTTGGCGTTGCTTCTCGTTTTACTCTTTGCTTCCTGCAATGCCGCGGTAAACGAACCGGCAGCTCTCACCGTTTCCGCTCCCATCAGCACGCCGTCCGCAACCGCCGAGCCGACAGTGCAGTTGCCAAATCCCGTCGTGGAAGTGGAAGGCCCTGCGGATTTTTCCGACCTCGGGTTTGTCATCACGGCGCATCAGCAGGCGGACAGCGCCAACTATAGCATTATCGACGGAAAGATCGCACAGGTCATCTTCACGCTGGATGGGCAAACCTTCACCTATCGCGGCGCTGCCACCACGGAAGATATCTCCGGCGTGTACGAAACGTTTGATCCCGAGCCGCAGTCTCTTTATCTCGAAGGCCCCGGCTTCAAGATAACGGTATCTGTTAAAACGATCGATGGCGGAACCAAAGGCGCGCTCGCCGAATGGGCATATGAAGACATCCGTTATTCGTTCTACACGCCGGATCAAACGGATTACGAGTCTCTCACGGATGTACTGCTGCCAATTATCTATTACGATCTGCCGTTTGCCGCCTGCTGCGGCTGATCCAATCAAACAAAACGCCAAAAAACAAAAAAAGCCTGAGCG
>CAYVAO010000066.1:0-6528 GCA_964448895.1 uncultured Christensenella sp. | reverse complement strand
GTTGGGCGCGCCATCCTGGCAAACGTCCGCGCAGTTGCCGCAGTCGATGCACTTATCGGCATCGATCACGTAGATCGCGCCTTCGCTGATTGCTTCGGTGGGGCACTCCGCAGCGCAAGCGCCGCAGGCGATGCATTCGTCAGAAATTTTATATGCCATGTTCCAAGTCCTCCGTGTCCAAATTTCGTAAACATTATAACACAGCGGTGTAAAACGTCAACACAACTTGCGTAAAATCCGCATTGCGCGGCGTTTTGTCGCGTATTACGGCTCTTTTTTCTCCGGTGCGGGCGTATTCGGTCTCGGCCGGTTCGCGCCGCCACGCCTGTTGTTGTTATTCGTGCGCTGCCCTTCCGGTGCGTTCCCTTGCCGCGGCGCTTGGTTGCCCTGCTGTTGCGGGTTTGCGTTCTGTTGCTGCGGCCTTGGCTGATTCGTTCGCGGTTGCTGGCCGTCGCGTCTGGGCTGCTGCTGTTGCTGTCCGGCAGGACGCGGTTGCTGCTGTCCGGCAGGACGCGGCTTTTGCTCCTGCGCATTTGGCTGTTGCGCTTCGCCCGCTTGCGCCGGTGCTCCGCCCGGTCGCGGCGTTCCTTTTCCGCGTCCACCGCGTCTGCGGCGCTTATGGTCGGGGTTGCGCTCCTGTGTGACGCTGCCTTCCGCGGCAGGCTTTACCTCCGCCGTTTCGCGCTCCTGTCTCGGTGCGGGTTGCGCGCTCTGCGGCGTTTCTGCGGGTTGCGCGGCCTGCTGTGGCTGAACCGGCAGCGGTTCGCCGGGTTTGGCGAGCAGTGTGTAATGAAACTCTCGTAGATCGATGCTTCCGTCCGGCAGGGTCACGCGAACTTTTGTCTTTTCGGTGATCACATTGTTGTCTACAACTATGCCAATGCCGTCCGGTGTTAGGATATCGCGGTTGACGTGCGGCATCCGCCGTTTCATGTCTTCATAGCAGCTCTGCTCATATTGCAGACAGCACATCAGTCTGCCGCAAAGCCCGCTGATCTTCGTTGGACTGAGCGAGAGATTCTGCTCTTTCGCCATCTTGATCGAGACGGGGTGGAAATCGTCGAGAAACTGCTTACAGCAAACAACTCTGCCGCAGGAACCGAGTCCGCCTAGCATCTTCGCTTCGTCGCGTACGCCAATTTGCCTTAGCTCAATGCGCGTGCGGAACTGGGACGCGAGGTCTTTGACCAGCTCGCGGAAATCCACCCGCTCGTCCGCCGTAAAGTAAAAGACGAGCTTGCTGCCGTTAAACGAGTTTTGCGCGCTAACGAGGTGCATGTCCAGCTTGTGCTGCTCAATCTTCGGCTGGCAAACGCGAAACGCGTCGCCTTCTTTTGCGCAATTCTGTTCGCGCATCGTGGTGTCCGCTTCGCTTGCGGGGCGAATCACGGGTTTGAGAGGGGAAACAATTGCGGTCTCCTCTACGTCCATCGCCACCTGCGCGACCTCGCCGTATTCCTGTCCCCGAGCGGTTTCAACGATAACGCCGTCACCTTCGGAAAACTCGAATTCCAACGGATCAAAATAATAGATGCGTCCGCTCGATTTGAATCGTACGCCAATCACTTTCATGGTGTTCTTTGCTCCTTCTATGCATCCGCGGGCAAATGTCTCGCGCGCGGTACAGGTTGTGTTTGATACGCCGTATGCGTTACGCTTCGTAAAACAGCTTCGCCAGCGCACTGTCGAGCGTGAGAAAAATGTTCCCGCCCGCCGTCAGTTTTTGCTGTGAACTGGTTAACATTTCTATGATACCTTGTATCTGCGCCGTTGTAAAGCACGACGCAATCCGCCGGATCAGCGCCGGTTGATCGGTGTTGCGCGGTGTTTGCCCGCCGAGCGTTTCGTATAGCGCATCCTGAAATAAACTGAGTGCTATGGTAAGCAGCGATTGCGCCAGCTGCACATTGCCCTTCTTCTTTTTCTTGCCAACTTTCGCTTTCGGTTCTTCGTCCGTTGTTTCGTCCGCGTCCGTGTCCGCGCTCAAGCTCGTAACGAGCTCCGCCGCTTCCGAAAACGGCGCGTAGTCGAATATCGCATGTTCGAGAATGCCGATCGCGTTTTTGCGAAATTCGCGTGCTTCCGGCGTCGCTTCCGCGCGCGCGCGGCTGAGAATCCCGTCCGATAATCCCGCAAAAAATCGTGCGTCGTCTGGCGAGAGACCGTCACGCATCAGTTCGCGTGCGGTTCCTTCGAGGCTGCCGGCGCCAAGCCGCTCGATCACGCAGCGGGAGCGAATCGTCGGCAACAGCCCGAATTCGTTTCCCGTCAGGATCAGCAGCGTCTCGCTGTGGGGTTCTTCAAGCGTTTTCAGCAACGTGTTTTGAATCTGTATGCTCATGAGTTGCGCGTTGACAAATACAAACGCTCTCTGGCCGCCGTTGAACCCCTGCATTGCAGCGGAGACGAGCAGCGTCCGGATATCGTCCACCTTGACCGTGCTCTCGCCGATCTCGTAATAGTTCGGGCAGTTGCTCAATCGTTCCGGCGCGTCTTCGCCCAGGCAAAAGAGCGCGGCGCAGCGGCGCGCAAGCTCCCGCCTGCCGCTTCCTTCCGGCCCGGAGATCAAGATTGCATGTGGCGCACGGTTTTGTTGTATCGCTTCGAGCAGTCGATTCTGCATGATCATCCTCAAGTTTACTAGATTCTGTGTGTTTTTATTTTTCTGCGACGAATACACTGCCGTCATAAACCCCAAAGAGCGCGCCGCCTTGTTGTTCCTGCATCAAGAGATAATCGATCGCACGTCGATCGATCACTTCTCCCGGCATCACCAGCGCAATCCCCGGCGGATAGATGCCGATGGGTTCGGCGGCAACCCTGCTTTCTGCATGTTCTAGCGGTATCGTTCGCGTTTTTGCAAACGTCGCCTCACGAATGCGCATCTTTTGTTCGTTCGCCGCAAAGCGAATTTCTTCTCCGCGGCTTATTTTCTTTCGCGGTGTCCGCTTTGGCAAATCCGCCAGCACTTTCAGCAGTTGCTCATACCAAGCCGGCTCGTCGTTCGGCGTTGTGATCAACACCAGTCGCCTTGCGTCCGCCATCTCCAGATAGATGTTGTTCTCTTCGAGGATCGCTTGTGCTTCGTAACCAGTATAGCCTCTTTGCGTTACGTCAACAACAATTCGCGTCCGGTCGCGCTCGTAAACACCGATCCCGATCGGCTCGTGAAAAACGCGAAGCCCATCGATTGTCTCAATCTGTTCTTCCAATCGCATGCAGCGCGAAACTTGCCCCGTCCAATCTCGCCGTCTCGCCATATAGACCGACCAGTCGAGAGACGCCATCAATAGATAGGAAGGACTCGTGGTTTCGGTCATGGCAAGCGCCCGGCGCAATCGTTCCGGCGTAATGCGGCATTCGCCAAGGTGCAAACTCGCGGCCTGCGTCAACGCATCCATCGTCTTATGCTGAGAATGCACAAAGAGATCCGCATATCCGCAGAGGGAACGCGGCAGAGCCTCCGAGAAAGGATAATGCGCGCCGTGTGCGCCGTCAATCATCAATAGCGCTCTGTGTCGGTGTGCGGCTTGCGCAAGTCCTGCAACGTCCGCGCAAAGCCCGTATGCATTCGGTGTGGTCACGAGTACCGCCGTCGCGCCCGTTTGCGTCAGCGCTAAATCGAGGTCTTCCGGCGTTACCATGCCAAGTAAGCCACTCGCTTCATCATATCTTGGAGAGATGTAGCTGGTTTCGATTCCGCGCAGCGCCGCGCCGCTAACCGCCGAGCGATGACAATCCCGCGCCAGCAGTAGCTTGTCTTCTTCTTCCAGTGCAAGTATCATCGCCTGCACTGCGTTTGTTCCGCCGTTGACAACAAAAAAGGAAGCCTTCGCGCCATACGCTTTTGCCATGCTGTTTTGCGCTTCGGCAATCGCTCCCTGCGGCGCGTGCAGGTTGTCGGTGTTGCTCAGCTCGGTTACATCCCAGAGTTGCAGTTCGTCCCGCCAGAAGCCGGAAAGTCCTCTTCCTTTATGTCCGGGCATATGAAAACGCGCAGGATTCTCTCGCGCATACGTGCCGAGCGTCTCCTGCAATGTTTCATTTTTATGTTCGGGGTGTTTTTCCATGTTCCGCAGTTGTTATCTTTCTCCGCGTCAATCATGTTGTGATAACGCTTGTTCGTTTGCCGTTGCTATCTGTTGTTCTGCCATTGCTCGATCAATTTTGCAAAGAATTCTTCACTAGCGCTGATTTCGTATTGAATTTCTTTTTCGTCGATCATCGTAAAAACTCTGGTTGCGTCTTGATATGGCGGCAGAGCGGCGCGAACGATTTTTTCTTTACTTCTGCGTGCATCATTGTTACGCTGAATTCGGCTGATATCGTTCAGGCTGATCACAGCAAGTATTCGTTCTACTTTACCGCCAAGTTGCTCAATGGCCAGCGTGTCGCTGGTCAGTGTATATCGATAGCGCAGAAAGTGCCGCTGATAGATGTAGTAAGCCGCAATTGCGATCATCGTATATAAGACCGGTTGTGTGACATGCCGTGGAATCGAAAAGCGTTCGTAAAGCAAATTCCCGGCCGAAATGCAACCGATGATCAGCACGATCAGCGCGGCATAAACCGCTCCCGCAGAGCGCGTCATTCTCCATTTGGGAGATGCTGTCTCCATCGCAATCAGGGTGATTACTGCATTTTCATCCATGATCATATTATAGTAAGCGGACTTTAAAACGTCAATCAAAGACGAGCAATTTAGAGATATCGCGAGATTATATGACGTATTTTGCAATAATCGTTCCTCATCGGTCGCGGTGTTCATTGCAAGTGGCCTCGAATTCATGTAAAATCTCCGAGTAACGTTCCTCCTTAGCTCAGTCGGTAGAGCATGCGGCTGTTAACCGCAGTGTCGTTGGTTCGAGTCCAACAGGGGGAGCCAGCTAAGTACTCACGAAATGATACGTTTCGTGGGTACTTTTTATATACAAAAAGCCCAGACTTTCTGGGCTTCTTCAGACTTTATAGTTTTGATGGACCGCGCGAAAATCAGTTGATTATGTCTATGGTTATAAATAGCAGGAAAGTTTGCACCCACCCCGAGGAAACGCGCGGGAGTATGGGTGAAACGCGCGGGAGTTCGAAAAGGTACACCAGTATATCGGAGAAACGTCAGATATTACTGGAAAAAACGCAGGGCATTTTATACAGGCATAGTAATATAGCAGGATTTACTTATTCTATGTACGTTTGTTCACATGCATTCTAGACATAGATGCTCGCCAGCACAAAGTTGTATAGTTGCATCCTTTTGTATATAATAGTCGGTATGATGACATGCAAAATAGTATTGCTAATTTGATTAACTGTTGACTGGAAACTGTTTTGCCTAGTTTATCAGTCTCGATAACCCCAATATTTCCCCAAGGAAATACGAGCCTAGACTGCCAGTAAAATGCCAAACTTTATTTCGCTTTGACGCCGATCTGATTAGTTATCAATTTTGTTGGAACTAGGCAGAGTGTCTATGCCTGCCAAAATCGGTTTTATTGCTGATTGTAGATTGAATTTATCAGAAAGTATAAATATGGTGATCTTTATGATTGAACGACTTGGAAGTTTGTTCCAATATCTTGATATATGTGATAAAACCTAATCAATCGAAGTATTGGAGTTATTCAGCTGCTTGTCGTGACGCAGATGAGATTTACGCTGATATAATGCGCGCATGGAGGTTACAGCATGAGCAGTATTAGAAATATAGACGCATCTAATACCATTCCGTATGATCTAGCCCAAGCATTAGGTAGAGATGGTATCAACGTTATTATCGAAACACTTTGGCTCGCATATCATGAGCTAAAGCGAAGCTGTGTTTTCAATCGTTTCACACATGAAAACATTATCACCCAAGAATGGGGCATATATCTTACAGAATTATGGTATCAAGAAAACCGCGCCTCGAGAATCCAAATCAAAATTACTCCCATCAACCAATATGAGAACGAATCAAGCGCGGAAAGTACCCGCAAAGCACCACAAATTGATTTCTGCTTTAGAAGTTGGGATGAACCTTCATATTTCGGGATTGAATGCAAAAACCTATATAGTAAACGTCCTGAAAAGAAAAGACGCTATGTTGAAAAAGGTGTTAATCACTTTGCTAGTGGATATTATGCATCTAGTTCCACCGTATCAACAATGATTGGATACGTACTGTCGGGTAGTGTTGAAGGTGCTGTTAGAGACTTGTTGCCCCTGATTGAGTCCCTGTCTGCACCAATAATGAACTTAACTAGAGATATGCTTTCTCAAGAACTTCAATATAAATCGCGGCACTTGCGAACTAGCGATAGCAAAGAGATCCTCATATATCATTTGTTTTTCGACTTCGCTGCATAGTGAGTGGCTTTATATCCCAGCATCTCATAGCAGCCCCCCCCTTGGTCCAGTAGTATCAAAGCAAAATAACTTCCCAAGATTTCACCATCTCATAATTCTATATAAAGGTTGAATGAAAATGAGCATCTCGCATGGCGATCAACTCTTCATTTCTTATGAAGCAGATAAAGTTCCCATTCATGG
>CAYVAO010000065.1:1494-7994 GCA_964448895.1 uncultured Christensenella sp. | reverse complement strand
GTTGTTGTAGGCCAGTTGCACGTTGGAGGCAAACGAAACGCCCTTGGTGAGCTCTTTGATCTTCGCCAGTAAAAACGGCGTGATGTCCTTGCCGCGAACGCCCTTTTCGTCCGCTTCGGCGAGCGCCTCGTTGATGATGCCCTCCATATAGTCGTAATCCAGCGCATATTCTTCCGGAATCGGGTTGCCGATCAGCACGCCGCCTTCGAGGCCGAGGTCCCACTTCATCTTGATGATGGCGGCAATCTCCGTCTCATCCTTCGCGGCGTAATCCACGCCAAAGCCGCTCTTGCGGCAATAGAACGCGGGGAAATCGGAAGTTGCGTTGCCGAGCACGGGTACGCCCATCGTCTCGAGGTATTCCAGCGTGCGCCCGATGTCGAGAATCTGCTTCGCGCCCGCGCAAACCACCGCAACGGGGGTTTGCTTGAGCTCCTGCAGGTCGGCAGAGACGTCCATCGTTACTTCGCCGCCGCGATGCACGCCGCCGATACCGCCGGTGGCGAATACCTTGACCCCCGCCATCGCAGCGCAGATCATCGTTGTGGCAACGGTGGATGCGCCATTTTTCTTCATGGCAAGATAGGTAGCCATATCTCTGCGGCTCACCTTTCCTACGTTTTCCGCGCGGCACATGGTCTGCAGCTCCGCGGGGCTGAGGCCGACCTTGATGCGGCCTTCGATCAGGGCGGTCGTCGCGGGGATCGCGCCCTCCGCGCGAACCACCTTCTCCACCTCCGCCGCAAAGTCAACGTTTTCAGGATACGGCATGCCGTGGCTCAAAATCGTGCTCTCTAGCGCGACCACGGGCTTGTTGTGATCCAGCGCTTCCTGTATCTCCGGTAAAACATCCAAATATTGCTTCATTTGCATTTTGTTTCGCTCCTTTCGGGCAAGTCTGCCCTCACAGTCGATATCGTGCGATGTTCGCTCTCACGAGCGCGTCGCTCATCTCGGGGTTAATCGTCGTCATGCTTTGAATCGCGGTGATGCCGGAGGCCAGCGCGTAGTCCAGCATCTCCTCCACCGGCAAACCTGCCACAAGCGCGTGGGTAAAGCCCGCCAAAAATGCGTCGCCCGCGCCGGTTGCGTTCACCATCTGCGAAACGGGCCGGAGCGAACGAAACAGCCTGTTCCCTTGCGCATCCGCATAATAGCAGCCCTTTTCGCCGCGGCTGACCGCGATGCGCATAACGCCGCGCGTGAGCAGCGCCTCACAGGCGCGCTCAATCTGCGCCTCCGTCTCCGTCGGCAAGCCGGAGAGAATGCTCAGCTCCAAGACGTTCGGCTTCATCGCGTAAAACTTGCCCGCAATCGGCTCAATCTTCCGCGCATATGCGGTCGACACGGGATCGATCAGCACGGGCGTGCCTTTTGCCGCTTCGCAGATTAAGTGGTCGAGCGTTGCGACCGGCAAGCACGCGTCGCATACGATCGCGTCCGCGCTCTTGAGCAGCCCCGCGTTCTCGTCCAGATATGCAGTCGGTAAATCCTCGATGATGCGCATGTCAGACATTCCGAGGAGCATATCGCCTTTTTCATCGAGAATTGCGATATAGCTGGAGGACACCGCGCCCGGCTTATGCATTACGTGTGTCATGTCGATGCTCGCAGACGTGCTGTCGCGCACAATCTTTTCGCCGTAGAGGTCGTCCCCGACGGCGGACAGTAGCGCAACGGGCATCCCTTGCCGCGCGAGGTTTTCGAGGATGTTTCGCGTCACCCCGCCGACGGAGGTCGCCATATAGCCGGGGTTGCTGTCGCGCATGACGATGGGCTTTCTGCTGCGTCCGTGAACGTCCACATTGGCCGCGCCAACGCCGACGACTTTGGGACGTTTCGTTTCACTCATGCGCGTATCCCCCGCGTTTCATTCGCTCGTTATCCAAAGCGGCTCCATCCGCAATATGCGCATTTTGTCGCCACGCAATACAGTATACTCGCCCAATTGCGTTTTTTCAAGCGAACGGATGTGCCGCCGTTTTATGGGAAAAAGCGACAACATCGCGCCAGAAACCAATCAATTTCCCGTCGAGTTGCGGTAAACCGATTGCGTTTTCCCTCCTTGTCGTTTAAAATGAGCGCGTTGCGCAGCCGCAAAACGACGGCGTTGCTCGATTGAGGAGGAATCATGGGAGCCTTTGACGGTTATTATCTCTATTGTGATCTGGACGGAACGCTCTTTGACGATGAGAAGCGCGTCTCTTTGGAGAACCGCCTGGCAATCGAGCGCTTTGTGAAAGAGGGCGGTCGATTCGGCGTCGCAACCGGGCGCGTCCCCTCCATCATCGGCACAATCGAGCGCGATCTTCCGGTCAACGCGCCGTGCATCCTGCTCAATGGCGCTGGACTCTATGATTTAGCCGCCAAGCAGTATCTCGCCACGCACCCGATCGATCCCGTGTTGACCGCGCGCATCATCCGCCGCGCCGTTGAACTCAGCGCGAATGTTTGCCCGCAAATCTTCAACGCGATCGGTATTTATGAAACCAACCCGAACCAGAGAGATGATCCGCAAACGGTGATTGAGCGCATGCCTGTGCGCAGCGTTTCCATCGATCAAGTCCCGCAGCCGTTTTTGAAGTTTTTGCTTGCGCATACCGCTGCCGATCTTGATTTTCTACATGAAGCACTCGAAAGCGAAGGCTTGTTTGAAGGATTTACGGCGTTTCGATCGTCGGATGCCTATTTAGAGTTTGTCGCCTCGGGCGTCAATAAAGGCACCGCGCTGGAGGACGTCCGCGCGCGCTGTGGAGATGTGAAAACAATACTCACCATCGGGGACTACAACAACGATTTGCAGATGGTTTCTCTTGCGGATATCGGCGGAGCGCCCGCAAACGCGATTGACGAGGTCAAGGCAGTCGCGGATATCGTGCTGACCGCCAGCAACAACGAAAGCTGCGTTGCCCGCTTTCTAGAGGCGACGCTCGGCTGATCGATTCTTTCGTTAAACAAAATGCCGTTGCGTACATTGCAACGGCATTTTGCTTATTCGTAATATTGTTGTCTGCGCTGCTTTGCTCTGGCGCGGCGTTTGCGCTCATAGCGGCGCTTGCGTTCCGAGAGGATGAAGATCACGATCAGCGCCACGAGCAGAATCGCGAGCAGTACGAATGTCAGCGTTAGTGTGTCTCCCGTGGGCCAGTCCTTGCGGCCTTTGTCGATCAGCGGCGTACCATCGGGCCCCGCGCTGATGACGGCGGTTGCCGCCGGATCCGTTTCCGTGGTTCCCTCGCTTTGACCGACCGCAAAGTCTGCAACCAGCGTCGTCGAGTAAATTACCTCGTCGCCCAGCTTATATTCCACCGTTCCCATTTCCTGACCTGCGGTGATCGGTGCCTGCGCGTCCGTCGTGAGTACCATGTTCGTCTGAATCGAACCGGCGTTCGCCTTGATGTTGTTGATTGTATCGGTCGGGAAGCGAAGCGTATCGCCAAGCTGTGCGCTCATGGTCAACTGCCCGTCCTGCAAGTCTGCGGCGTTTGCGTTGACTACGCCCGTCATAAACGTCGTCTGCAATCCCAGTTCCGACGCGGTCGCGCTCTGGTATTCGTTTGCAAACACATATTCAAAGATCGCCGCGGCGTTGACAAACCGCGCGAGATTCGTCGTTACCACGTCTCCGCCGTATAGATCCGCCTTGTCGCCAAACATCGTGATGATCACGCGCGCGCCGTCTTTTTCCGCGGCCGCAACGAGGCATTTGCCCGCGCTGTCCGTGTCCCCCGTCTTGCCGCCGATGGCGTAGGGATACACGGTCTGCACCGGGTCCCCCGCAACCGCGTTGAGCAAGCGATCGGTGTTTACGAGCACGAGTTCCGTCGTGCGGACGTTGTTCGCGGGTACGGTGTAAGTCTTAGTACCGGCAATCTGAACGAACGCTTCGTTTTTCAGCGCATATGCCATGAGCTTTGCCATGTCGCGCGCCGTCGTATAGTGGTTATCGTTCTGCACGCCGTGCGGATTGCTATAGTGCGTGCTGGTCATACCGATTTCCTGCGCTTTTTCATTCATGAGCGCAACAAACGCATCCACGCTGCCCGCAACATGCTTGGCAATCGCTTCTCCCGCGTCGTTGCCGGAGACGAGCATGAGCCCGTAAACAAGATCGCGCAGCGTCAGCGTCTCGCCCGGCTGAATGCCCATGAGCGAGGAATACTGAGTGAATTTGATCGTCGTTCCAAGCACCTCGTCGCCGACCGTAAACGAATCGTCAAGATTGCCGTTTGCGAGCGCAACAAGCGTGGTCATGATCTTCGTCGTGCTCGCGGGATATACCTTTTGATCCGCATTGCGCTCAAAAAACACAACGCTCGGATCATCCCCGTCCACAACGATCATGTTCGGCGTCGGAATCGAGTCATAATCATAGTCCGCAAGCGCCATCGCGGGTGTGCATAACAATATCATAATCAGCAATGCGCCGAGGATTCGTTTCATTTCAATCTCCCATATCCTATGATCATCGTTTTGCAGTATAGCAAACGTACCCCCTTTTGTGTAGTGCTTTTTCGCTTTTGTGATTGATTGTTTACATTCCCGCGGCTATACTGAAAGTGCGGTAGCGCCGATACGCAAGCCGCAAAAACAGTGATTTGAATGTATGAAATTCCTGAAAGGAGCGATTTATTCATGACGAAACAGTTCCGTTGCCCCGTCTGCGGGTATGTTCACACAGGAGATTTTCCGCCGGATTTCTGCCCGGTCTGCAAGGCGCCGGGTGATTCCTTTATCGAGATCACGCAGGAGGCCAAACACTACGCTTCCGAGCACGTCGTCGGCATCGCAGCCGGTGTGGACGCGGAGGTGCTGGAAGGCCTTCGCATGAACTTCTCCGGCGAATGCACCGAGGTTGGCATGTATCTGGCGATGGCGCGCGTTGCCGAGCGGGAAGGCTATCCCGAAGTTGCCGAAGCGTTCAAGCGCTATGCGTTTGAAGAGGCGGATCACGCCTCCCGCTTTGCGGAGCTTCTGGGCGAAGTGCTCACCACCTCGACCAAGAAAAACCTCGAACTGCGCGCCGAGGCCGAGTTTGGCGCTTGCGACGGTAAAACAAAGCTCGCCAAGCGCGCAAAAGAACTCAATCTCGACGCAATCCATGACACCGTTCATGAGATGGCGCGCGACGAAGCCCGCCACGGCAAAGGATTTGAAGGACTGCTCAAGAGGTATTTCGCATGAACGCGCTGAATACCTATTTGGATCATACGCTGCTCAAGGCGGACGCGACCAGCGCGGATATCCTCGCCGTCACCGCGGAAGCCAAGGCCTACCATACCGCTAGCGTCTGCGTAAACACCTGCTATACCGCTCTGGTTGCGCGGGAACTGAAAGGCAGCGGCGTTAAAACCTGCGTCGTCGTCGGTTTTCCGCTTGGCGCAATGTCCAGCGGCGCAAAAGCCGTTGAGGCGGCGCTCGCCGTTCGCGAAGGTGCGGAAGAAGTCGATATGGTCATGAGCATCGGCTCCGCAAAGGCCGGAGACTGGGCAAGCGTACAGGCGGATATCGCGGCGGTCGTCAACGCGGCAAAGCCCGCCATCGTCAAAGTCATCATCGAGACCTGTCTGCTCACGGACGAGGAGAAGGTGAACGCCTGCCTCGCCGCAAAGGCTGCCGGCGCCGCTTTTGTGAAGACCTCGACCGGATTTTCGACCGGCGGCGCAACGACCGAGGATATCGCGCTGATGCGAAAGACCGTAGGCCCCGACATGGGCGTAAAAGCCAGCGGCGGCGTCCGCTCCCGCGAGCAGGCGCTCGCCATGATTGAAGCGGGAGCCACCCGCATCGGCTGCAGCTCCACGAAAAAAATCATGGAGTAAGCAGCACTATATATTGGGAAGCTTTCCCCGATTGAATTTTCGGAAAACAGCATCCCTGCGTTCACATATTACAGTTCATTCGCGTGTGCAATATGGGAGCCGAATGCCTATTTCGGGCATTTCGGCTCCATTTTTACTCATTCTTCCCCACTTTGCGTGTTTTACCTGTGAAAGGATTAACAATTTATCCATAGATTCTTCACAATAACCCCGATCATTCACCCCCACAACCTATGGTAAACTATAGTTGCATTGGAATGGGGATTTTTATTCTGCGCTTGAATACCCCGACTTGCAGGTTTCTTTTCTTGCATTGTCAAGCTTTTCAACCGCTACCAGCAGACAAACCCCAAGACCAAAGGCAAGACTCCGGCGACATTGCCGAGCCGATTCTCAAGTGAGGAGCGTGAAACACATGGATCAACACGACGGCGGTTACGGATATCCGCCATATGAAGAAGACCCCCGCGCGGCCGGACAGGGTTCCGGTTCGTCACGCAGCTATCGCGAGGATCCTGCTTATGGCGCGGATCCCACGCAGCAGTACGATCCGAATGCGCCCTACGATCCCGCTTTTGCGGGTCAGCAAGGCTACGACGAAAGAGGGTATGCCGTCCAGCAACCGCAGGGCGGTTATGTAAATTCGGATAATCCCTATGCGCCGCAGCCCATTGATGC
>CAYVAO010000065.1:0-1484 GCA_964448895.1 uncultured Christensenella sp. | reverse complement strand
ATCCGCAAGGAAATGTCTACGGCAATCAGCAGGATTATTATGCGCAGCCGCAGCAGCCCGGTCAGTACGGGCAGCAGCCGGTTGATCCGTATTCGCAACAACCGTATGATCCCTATGCGCAGCAGCCGGTCGATCCATATGCGCCGCGGCAGAATACCGGACGTTATCCGGAGAATCCCGACAGCGCTTATGCGACGCGCTTACAGATGACCGACTACTCCCAGCGTGGATCAACCGCGCGCAACCCGATTCCGCCCGAAGAAGGCGAGTATCCTTATGCCGCGCGCGGAACCACCGGACGCACCACGCTTCCGCGTGAGAACGACGGATATGGTTATACGAGCCGTGGCACAACGGGACGCACCCGTATGCCAGACGACGTAGAAGAGTTTACCCCGCGCGGACAAACTTCGCGTACACGCGTGCCGCAAGGCGAGGATGATTACGCGCCGCGTTCCGCAGGCGGTCGCTCCCGCTACCCGCAGAATGACGATCGTTATTCGCGCGATATGGACGAGGATGACGATGCGTACGAGCGCCCGCGCTCCAGCAGGAAAAAACGCACGAAATTCGGCAAGTTCATGCATGCGCTTGGGCTCTACCTTGCGCAATTACCATCAAAAACGTTGATCATCATCGGCGGAGCCTTTGCCGTTCTCGTCGCGGTGGTCATTCTGCTTGCTGTGGTTTTGCCAAAGAGCGATCGCACAGAGGCGCTCGACAACGGGCAGCTCGCCATTTCGGATGTGACCATTACCCCGTCGCTTGCGCCGACGAACACCCCTGCTCCGACCGAGGAGGTCTCCCCCACGCCTTCCATCCCCGTGCTGACGGAAAACATCGCAACCTTGAATACGATAAGCGATTTGATTCCGGATATTCAAAAGCGTCTGGTCGAGCTCGGCTATATGACCGAACCGGACGGCGGCTATACCAATAAGTTTGGAAAAGCCACCAAGACTGCCATTCGTCTCTTCCAGTTGAAGAACTTCGAAAGCAAGGACGACTGGGATGGTATCATCGGTAACACCACCTACTCGCTGCTGATGAGCGACTCGGCAGTCGCTTATTTCCTCTCTCGCGGTGATGGCGATGATCGCACAAAAGAGATCACCAAGCTGGTTGAGGATGTCACGAGTCTGCAAACGCGGTTGATTGAGCTTGGCTACTTGACCGCCGGCAGTGCCACCGGACTCTATGGAAACACCACCGTGCTTGCGGTGCAAACCTTCCAGGAGTATCATGGTTTGCCGATCGATGGCATCGCCGGACAAGAAACGATGAAGGCGATCTACAGTGCCGACGCGATGACCGCCGAGGTCGGAAAGGTCAATAACAAGACCAAGATTACGGTCTCGCCAAGCAGCTCTCCGGCGACAACAACGCCGAATCCGGCAACATCCACTTCACCCAATCCGTAAGTGCATACAAAATAGTAACTATCACAAAGGGTGCCGTCAGGCGCCCTTTACTGTATGGAATAT
>CAYVAO010000064.1:2812-7995 GCA_964448895.1 uncultured Christensenella sp. | reverse complement strand
CTGCGCGAGATAGGCGACAACAGCGAGCGATAACCCGCGATACACGGGCTCACGGTTGCTGCGGCGAAAACCGGCTCGCAGGGCGAGGAAGATTGTCGCAAGGTAGCAGGCAAGCCCCAGTGCGCCGTTGGTCACGAGATATTGCAGATACTCGTTGTGCGCCGTGTCCAGCGCCGCGTCCGAAAAGATCGGTTTGATAGAATCCGCGTGGAATAATCCGCCGGAGGATGCGCCAAAGAGCTTTTGTATGGGAGGCAGCTGCTCGTAGACGCGCAGAACAAAGGCCCAGATTTTGCCGCGGTCGGTGCCCCAGCTTTCGCTGAAACGAAGGTAACGCTCCAATCGTCCAAGCGGAAGGTCGGCTAATATCGTGTTGAGTAGCACGAGCGCAAGCGCGCCAAAAAGAAGCGCACTCAGTAGCGTGATCGCATACGGTTTCTTTGCCCGCGCGATCCGCTCCGGCTTGGCAAATTTCAGCGCAAACCAAAGCAGAACGGAGCAGAGCGATAAAGATAACGAAACCGCGGGCCGGTATAATATGGTTACGAACGAAGAGAGGTACGTCGCGCTCTTGAATTTATTGGAAAGCAGACCGAAGAAAAACGCACAGAGGAAAAAGACACCCCAGCCGAGCGGCATTTTGCGCAGCGCATCTGCGTCCGTAAACAGCAAGAGCGGCAGAAGAGCCGCAACGGCGATGAGTCCCAGCGCGGCGCTGTCGCTGCCCGCCACCAGTGTGCCGAAACAAACGAGCGCGAGGATCAATGTTGAGAGTAACTGCTTCCGCTTGCCGCTCGCGTGCAGAAAATAACCAAATGAAACGGCAAACGCCATGCCGATATAGCTCGCGTAGAAGTCCGCGTTGCCGATGGTGGAGAGAAAGCGTCCGCGATCCATCTCGCGCAGGTTGTTGTAGAAACCGAACGGATCAAGCGCGAAGTGATTGAGTACGCCAAGCAGGCTGACGATGCAGGCGCCAAGCAGAAACGCGCGCTCCGGCCAACGCAGGTTGATCTTTTGCCGCGAGAGGACAAAGACAAGGCAAGCATAGCAAAACAGCGTCAATAACCCCTGATAGCGGTTGTTTTCGCCGAAGAACGCTTCGCTGCGATAACGGCTGATCAAGCTGCCCGTGACGCTGACGACATAGAAGGCAAAGAGAAATAGCGCGGCGGGATGCAGAGGTACGTGCGGACGCGTAACGCCGAAATCCGGCGGCAGCGCAATCCTGGCGAACAAGAGCAGCATCAGGTAGAGCCCGCTCACGATTAAGAAATAGGCTTGTTTCGTCTCGGTGATATTAAAATAGAAGCTTGTAAAGATCAGCGGATGCCCGAGAAACATTGCGCAAAGATATGCGGTGGTCAGCGCGACCGCCGCGCGTAAGAAGCGTTGCTGTAAAGTGATAGGTTCGTAGACATCCTCGCTGCGTGGCAAAGCTGCGCCCGTTTGCGCGGGTGTGTTTTGTATTGTGTCTTGTCTGCTCTCCTTGGCGGGAGAGATCCGGTGTTTCGACATCCGATCGATCCTTTACGTTCGTTTTGATAAAGTGTGTCTCTTTTGTGAATCTTACCGAAAAAGCGCTATTTTCGTTTGACAATCCGGTTCAATTCGATTATTATGCATGTGTACTAACACATATAGTACACTTAGTGCGAGAGAAAAACAAGACATTAAGCAAAAAACGAAACAGTCAGAAAGACAAGACACTTGGAGGGTAAGAACATGAAAAAAAGCATCATTCTTTTCGCAATGGTTGTGATGAGCGTATTCGTCTTCACAGCATGTGGCCCGAAGGCCGCTTCCAACGGAAACGCAATCGCATCCTTCGGCAACGTCGCTTCCAGCGGTAACGTCGCTTCCAGCGGCAACGTAGCATCCGCGGGTAACGCGGGCTAACACACCTTTGGTTTCATGGACGAACAGAATCTGTGCTCGGGAGGCGCGGGTTCGGAAGAAAAAAATAGCGGGTGCGGCAAATGTCGCACCCGTTGTTTATTAGTCCAGCAGTTTCTTGTCGGGATACGCGCCCGCATCGGTCAAGTCGTTGAGCGCCTGCATGACCTCCGGCTTGTCCTCGCGGTAGGTGACGCCATACCAGCGATCCGGCGAAGAGAGCACGCGTACGCTTGCTTTCCCTGCCTGCAACATACGGCCGACTTCCTGCGGAATCAGGAACTCGCCCTTGAGCGGGTTCTTCTCGATTGCTTCGGCGAGGAATTCGGGGAAGCGCGCTTCCAACGCAGGGAAGAGAGACGGCGTAAAGCCGAAGAAGTTCATCGAAACGAGGTTGTCCTCAGGGAAATGAACAAATGTCTGTCCGTCGTCCTCGGTATACGCAGGGCCTTCGGGCGTTTTATAGATCTTCAGCCGCTCGACGATGTTGACGAGTTCACCGTTTGCGTCCACTTCGCAGACGCCGCGCGCGACGGAGCCGTGCTCTGTCAGCGTGTTCTTCGCATGGTAGCCTACCATTGAAAAATCGGCTTTCGCGCCGTCCTTTGCGTTCTTGAGGTAATCATACAGCACGGAGAACGCGCGTTTGCCATAATAATCGTCCGCATTGATCGCGGCGAAGGGCTCGTTGACGTCGTTTTTGCAGCAGAGCAGCGCGTGCGCGGTGCCCCAGGGTTTTACGCGACCTTCCGGCACAGAAAAGCCCGCGGGGAGCATGGCGTCCGGTTGCTGAAAAACGTAGCGAACCTCCATGTGCTTTTCGGCTCTGCGGCCGATGACATCATAAAAATCCTGCTCGATCCTGCGGTTGATGATGAAGACGACCTTCTCAAAGCCCGCCTCCAGCGCGTCGTAAAGCGAGTAGTCCATGATGATTTCGCCGTGGCGACCGACGGGGTCAATCTGCTTGAGTCCGCCATAGCGGCTGCCCATTCCGGCAGCCATGACGACGAGAGCCGGTTTCTGCATAGGAAATTCTCCTTCAATATTTTTAATCTGCGTTGATTGCTCTTGTAATTCGTGATCTTTGTTTATCGTTTAGCGAATCAGCAATCTCTTCTATCCTATTGTAAAGCACAACAGGGATGCCAGGCATTCGTTTGAGCGAAATTGCGAGAAAACGATAAAAATTGTGCTCGAATCAGCTGTCGAACCCGTTCGGATTCTGCGATTGCCAGCGCCACGCGTCCGCACACATCCGCTCAATGCCGAATTCCGCACGCCAGCCGAGCTCGCTTGCCGCCTTTTCCGGATCGGCGTAACAGGCGGCGATGTCTCCCGCTCTGCGACCGACAATCTCATAACGCAGCGTCTTGCCACAGGCTTTTTCAAACGCATGCAGCACGTCCAGCACGGAATAGCCAACGCCGGTGCCGAGGTTGTAGGTATACACGCCCGAACCGGTTTCCAGCTTCTTTAGCGCAGCGACATGTCCTTTTGCAAGATCGACTACGTGGATATAGTCTCTTACGCCCGTGCCGTCATGGGTTGGGTAATCGTTGCCAAACACGCGCAGCGCGGGCAGCTTGCCCACCGCAACCTGCGCGATATAGGGCATCAGGTTGTTCGGTATTCCGTTCGGGTCCTCGCCGATCTGGCCGGAGATATGCGCGCCGACGGGGTTGAAGTAGCGCAGCAGACAGATGCGAAGTTTGGGCGACGCAAGGGAGACATCGCGCAGGATCTCTTCGATCATCAGCTTGGTTCTGCCGTAGGGGTTCGTTGCCGAGAGCGCGAAATCTTCGCGAATCGGCACGCTCACGGGATCTCCATACACCGTTGCGCTGCTGGAGAAGACAAAGCGCTCCACGCCGTGTTTCTGCATTGAAAGCAGCAGGTTTAGCGTGGAGGTGAGGTTGTTGCGATAGTATTCCAGCGGAAGCTGAACGCTTTCACCGACCGCTTTGAGGCCGGCAAAGTGAATCACCGCGTCGATGCTGTAGCGGGTAAAGAGCGCGTCGGTCTTTTCCGCATCCGTCAGATCGACTTCTTCAAATTGAAACGGCTTGCTCGCCAAAGAGCGCAGACGCGTGAGTGCCGCGGGCTTGCTGTTGACGAAGTTGTCGGCAATCAGCACGTCGTATCCCGCGTCGAGAAGCTCTAATACAGTGTGGCTGCCGATGTATCCGGCGCCGCCGGTCACGAGAATTCGCATAAGTTCGAGGGGTCTCCTTTCGATGTCTTCCGCGTTTCTCCCGACGCGCAGTGTGCGTGCCCATCGGCGGAAGTTGTCATTCATGGGTATTCAAACGGGAAAAGCCATGTTCCGCTCCGAAAACGTTTCCATAGAGCGCAGAACGCATCTCTATTATAGGCGCGCGGATAAACTCTGTCAAAGGTGTGAATAAATACATCAAAATCGATAAAAGACGACGGATTTCGGCGTTAAAATCGATTTTCAGCTTTCCTAAATAATATTGCTATGGTATAATTCAGCTTGGCTTATACCGGACAAAGACCGGTTTTTGAATCACACCGAGGAGGAAGATTATGGCAAAGCAGAAAACTGTCGTACCCTTTCGCGGGACGCAGGAGCAGGAAAAACAGCTATTAAAGATCATCGCGGACAACAAGGACGTTCCGGGCGCATTGATGCCCGTGCTTCAGCAGGCACAGGAACTTTATGGTTATCTGCCCATCGAAGTGCAAACCAAGATTGCAGAAGGTCTTGGCATTTCAATTGAGGAAGTCTATCAGGTTGTGACGTTTTACGCGCAGTTTTCGCTGAACCCGACGGGCAAACATCGCGTTGCGGTCTGCCTCGGAACGGCTTGCTACGTCAAAGGTTCGCAAAACATCCTGGAAGAGCTCGAAAAGCAACTCGGCGTCAAAGCCGGTGGCACCACGTCGGACGGCGTTTTCACGCTGGAAGCGACCCGTTGCCTCGGTTGCTGCGGTCTTGCTCCGGTCATCGTGGTGGATGAGGACGTCTACGGCCGTCTCGTTCCCGCGGACATCAAAGGCATTCTCGCCAAATATAACTGATCGAGCAAACGGATTTCATCGCGCCCGAAGCGGCAGACAACACTCGCCCGAGGGAACCGGAACGAAGGGACGAAATCGAATGAAGATTCGTGAAATTGCATCATTGCTCGGCGCGGATGTGCTCTGCGGAGACTATCTGCTCGATGAAGAGGTGCAGAGCGCTTGCGGAAGCGACATGATGAGCGACGTGCTCGCCTATGTGAAAGATCAGGGCGTGCTGGTCAGGGGGCTTGTCTGTCCGC
>CAYVAO010000064.1:0-2802 GCA_964448895.1 uncultured Christensenella sp. | reverse complement strand
CACCGCTATGATGATGGACCTGCGCTGCAGCGTGTTGGTCCGCAGCAAACGCCCCACGCCGGAGATGCTGGAGCTCGCAAAGGAGCATCACATCGCGGTGCTCGCAAGCGATAGCCGGATGTATGAAGCCTGCGGCAAGCTCTATTCAAATGGATTGGGCAGCGAGGCTTGTGCCAATGGCTGAGGCGCTTCGGTTTCACTATGACGTAGACGGGGATAACTTTACCTCCGCCGGCGCCGCGTCGGTCGAGGTCAAGCGAAAGCTTCGCCAGCTCGGCTTTGACGCAGAGACCATTCGCCGCGTTTCCATCGCGATGTATGAAGGCGAGATCAACATGGTCGTGCATGCGCGCGGCGGCAGCGCCGATGTGTATGTGGACAAAAACAGCATTACGATCATTCTTGCGGATTCGGGCCCGGGCATTCCGGATATCGACCTTGCCATGCAGGAAGGCTACTCCACCGCTCCCGACAATATCCGCGCGCTGGGGTTCGGCGCGGGCATGGGCCTGCCGAATATGAAGCGCTATACGGACGAGATGAAGATCGACACCGTGCTGGGCAAAGGCACGACAGTGACGATGAAGGTCTATTTCAACACAGGAAAATCAACGACACCCGTATCATAAAACATTTCGAATCTGGCAAATATTCCGATCATCATTTTGCCGAATACACAGGCGCGAGGAGGGCATCTTACGCCCGCGCGCCGGAGAAAAACGCAGGCTGCCCTCTGGCAACGGAGCCGATGGCGCAGGCTTGCGGAAAGGCGAAGAACGCGCGCATGAAGCAATACAAGCATTCGGTTTCGCTCGACCTTGACAAATGCAAGGGCTGCACCAACTGCCTCAAGCGTTGCCCGACCGAAGCCATTCGCATTCGCGATGGTCACGCGGTGATCAATTCGGATGTTTGCATCGATTGCGGAGAGTGCATTCGCCGCTGCCCGTATCAGGCGAAGAAGGCGACGTTTGATCGCTTTGAGGATATCGACGCGAAGAAATACCGCATCGCGCTGCCCGCGCCTTCGTTTTACGGTCAGTTTGTGGATCTGGACGACGTGGACTATGTGCTGCAAGGCTTGCTCGATATCGGCTTTAACGATGTGTTTGAGGTGGCCCGTGCCGCCGAGATCGTAACGGAATATACGCGCCGCTACATGCGCGAGGAAAACGTCAGCTATCCGGTGATCAACTCCGCCTGTCCGGTCGTCGTGCGCCTCATCACGCTGCGGTTTCCCTATCTTTGCGATCACGTGATCCCCATGATGCCGCCTATCGAGCTTGCGGGCAAGATGGCGCGCGAGGAAGCGCTGCAAAAGCATCCGGAGCTCAAGCC
Source organism: uncultured Christensenella sp. (assembly GCA_964448895.1). Lineage (GTDB taxonomy): Bacteria > Bacillota > Clostridia > Christensenellales > CAG-138 > UBA7703. The sequence continues at coordinate 1,464 of CAYVAO010000064.1, read as the reverse complement.
GGAGGATATCGCAATCGTGTTTATCTCTCCGTGCCCCGCGAAGGCCAGCTATGTAAAGAACGGTTTTCTCGGCGAAAAGAGCCATGTGGACTATGTTGTCTCCATGAGCGATATCTACTTTAAGCTCATCGGCGTCATGAAGAAAAACGTGGTGCCCAAGGCGGTCAGCCAGAGCGGCATGATCGGCATGAGCTGGGCGAGCACCGGCGGCGAAGCGAGCGCGCTGTTTAACGACAAATATCTGGCGGCGGACGGCATCGAAAACGTCATCCGCGTGCTGGACGAAATCGAGACCGGACACTTCCCGATGTTACAGTTTGTAGAGTTAAACGCCTGTCCCGGCGGTTGTGTCGGCGGGGTCGCGACGGTGGAAAACCCCTATATCGCGCGTGTGCGGTTGCAGGCGCTGCGACGGTATTTGCCGGTATCGCAGAATCGATTGGAAAAGGACGATAACGAAGGCTATCCGGAAGAAATTCTCTTTCCCAAAGACCTCGAATATCGACCGGTTGGCAAGTTTGACGAAGATTTATCTACAGCGATGCAGAAGATGAGCGAAATTGAAACCCTTGCCTCCTCTCTGCCCGCGCTGGATTGCGGTTCCTGCGGGGCTCCGACCTGTCGCGCATTTGCCGAGGACGTTGTGCTCGGCGGGCGCAGTGTGGACGAATGCATCGTCTACATGCGCGAGCGGATCTCGGAACTGGGCAAAAATCCCGAGCAGGAGACAGATCAGAGTTCCGGGGAGGATCAGAAATGACGGTGATCGGCCTGAAAGAAGCGCTCCAACTGACTGCGTTTGCCCTGCCGCAAGGCGAGCGGGACGTGCGCGGCGGGTACGCGGGCGATCTTTTAAGCTGGGTCATGGGTCGTGCGCAAGCGGACGACGCCTGGCTTACCATCATGAGCAATCCCAACATCGTCGCGGTCGCGACACTGACGGACGTGAGCTGCATCATCCTCTGCGAAGGCGTTTCGCCGGATGCAGGTGTTGCAACATTAGCCGCCGAAAAGGGAATCAACCTGCTTGGCAGCGATTCCGCCGCGTTTGCGCTCAGCGCGCAAATCAGCCGGCTGTTATGAGCGCGTACCGCTGCGATCTGCACATTCACTCCTGCCTCTCTCCTTGCGGGGACGAGGAGATGACGCCGGGCACGATCGCAGGCATTGGAAGACTAAACGGCCTCGAAATCCTCGCGCTGACGGATCACAACACCTGCGGCAACTGCGAAAGCTTCTTTGCCGCCTGCGAAACCTACGGTGTGGTGCCGGTTGCGGGCATGGAGCTGACCACGAGCGAAGATGTGCACCTGTTGTGCCTCTTTAGAACACTTTCGGATGCAACCGCCTTTTCAGCGGCGGTGGATCATAGACGCATCAAGATCAAGAACCGCCCGGAGATCTTCGGTAGACAGCTTTTGATCGATCGGGAAGATGAACCTTGCGGCGAAGAAGCGTTTTTAC
>CAYVAO010000063.1:0-8168 GCA_964448895.1 uncultured Christensenella sp. | reverse complement strand
GCAGCCGCGGCCGACGAGCGCGCTGCCACGGATACACGCACCGGGGCGCACCTCTGTTCCCGCGCCGATGATGGTCGGCCCCGCGATGTAGATATTGGGATACAGCACCGCGCTCTTATGAATCCAAACCTCTTCACCGGGATGATTGTACTCCTCCGGCGAAAGCTTTGGCCCAAGCGCGCGCACAAACGTCTGAATCAGCGGCAGCACTTCCCATGGATAGATCGTCTCAATAAAAAGCTGCCCTGCCTGCGTGGTGGAAAGATCGGCAAACATGTCCGTGTTTTTCATCTATCCCGTTACCTTCTTCTCTCGAATGATCGTCTTTATTCTTCCGTCTTTCGCGATTACTGGTTTTCCTGCGCGATGGAGCGGAAGCGCGTATATTCGCCCTGCCAGAGCAGCTTGACCACGCCGGTCGAGCCGTGGCGGTGCTTTGCGATGATGATTTGGCTTGTGTTGTCGCCCATCTCGTATTCCTGCGTGTCCATATAGGCAGCCGGTCGATAGAGCAGGATGACCATGTCCGCGTCCTGCTCGATGGAACCGCTCTCGCGCAAATCGGAGATGACCGGCCTGTGGTCGGTTCTGGTATCCGGGCCGCGGTTGAGCTGGCAGAGCAGCAGGATCGGTACATCCAGCTCGCGCGCCAAAAGCTTGAGTTGGCGCGTCATGTCGGAGACTTCCTGCATGCGGTTTCCGTCCTTGCGCGAGCCGCTTGCCTGAATCAACTGTAAGTAGTCGATCACGACAAGGTCGAGCCCCGCGCGCGCGGAAAGCCTGCGGCACTTGCTGCGAATCATGGATACGTTCGCGCCGCTGCTGTCGTCGATATAGATCTTCGCTCTGCTCATGGGGTCCATGACCTCCATGAGCGAATTCATCTCGTTGCTGCCGATAAGGCCTTCCTTGATGCGCTGGGAGTCGACGGAAGCTTCGGTGCAGAGCATGCGCATGACCAGCTGTTCGCTGCTCATCTCAAGGCTGAATACCACGACCGTGCGGCTGTTGTGCACCGCTGCATACTGCGCGATATTCATCGCGAAGCTCGATTTGCCCATTGCGGGACGGGAGGCTACGATGATCAAATCGCTCTTTTGAAAGCCGTTTGTCATACGATCCAGCTCCATAAACCCGCTTGGGACGCCCGTGATCTTGCCGCGCCGCTGCGCAAGCTCGCCAATGAGATTATACGCCTCCGGCACGATCTGCTCCATCGGAACCAGCGTTCCCTGCACCTTGCGCATGGAGATTTCGTAGATGCGCTTCTCGGCCTGGTTGAGCGTTTCTTCCAGCTCTTTCTCGTCGTCCATGCCGTCGCGGATGATCTCGCCGCCCGCGCGGATGAGCGCGCGCTGCGTGCTCTTGGTCTCCACGAGGTTGATGTAGTGCGAAACGTTGGCAGACGTCGGCACAAACGTGACGAGATCGGTCAGGTAGGTTAATCCCCCCGCCATGTCCAGCTTGTTATGCCGCTCCAGCTCCGCGGTCAGGGTGACGAGGTCAACCGCATTTCCGCCCGCGCGCACATCCCGCATCGCGGCGAAAATCGTCGCGTTCGCGGGCACATAAAAATCCTCCTCGTGCAGTTGCTCGAGGCAGACTTCCAGCGCGCCGGCATCGATGAGCATACTGCCGAGCACGGAGCGCTCCGCGTCGCTCACGTGCGGCAGTGTGGTCATGTTCGTTTCCGGTTGATTGAATTCGTATTGTTCCATCGGTTGCTCCGATCCGCTTGAAAAGTAAGGGTTCCCGCCTTCGCGCACGTGCGCGCTGGCAGCGGTTCATCAGCACTTATCGACGATTACTTTGACCTGAGCAAACGTGTTTTCATACAGGCTCACGCGGACGGTATATTCACCCAGCGCACGGATGGGGTCCGAAAGCGCGATCTTTTTCTTGTCGATCTCAACCTGTTTCTGTTCCGCAATCGCCGCGGCGATTTCTTTGCCGGTGACCGCGCCGAAGAGGAGCCCGAGTTCGCCAACCTTGGCTCTCACGGTGACGACGGCGCCTTCCAGCTGCTTCGCCAGCTCGCGCGCGGCAAGCCCCGCCTGAAACTTCTTGTGCGCGGCCGCGCTCTTTTGAATGCTCGCGGCGTTGACCGCCTGTGCATCGGCCGGGGTTGCCAGCTTGCGCGGCAGGAGAAAATTACGCGCGTAGCCGTCCGATACGTCCACGATCTCGCCCTTTTTGCCCGTTCCCTTAACGTCCTGTTCCAATAATAGCTTCATAATGTGTTTTGAACCTCCTGCATATAGTGTTCGATGGCGGTGCGAACGTGCGCCTCCGCCTCGTCGAGTTCCATGTTGGTCAGTTGCGCACCCGCCATGGTGAGGTGCCCCCCGCCGCCCAGACGTTCGCAGATGAGCTGCACGTTGATGTTGCCCAGCGAGCGTCCGCTAACGCTAATGCTCTCTCCATCGCGGCCGAGTACAAACGCGGCTTCGATGCCTTTGATGCCGATGAGCTCGTCTGCCGATTTTGCGGCGATGAGCGGTGCGTTATTCATCTCCTCGCCAACGCTGGCAAGCGCCACGCCGCCGCTGAGAATCTCCGCGCTGCGCACGGTAGTCGCCACGTCTCCAAAGCTCTCCAAGTCGTCCTGAAACATCTGCTTGACCATGCTGGTCTCCGCGCCGTTTTTGCGCAGATAGCCCGCCGCCTCAAACGTTCGGGAGCCAACGTTGAACGCAAAGTGCTTGGTGTCGATCGTGATGCCCGCAAGCAGCGTTCCGCAGACCAGCGCGGGCGGGCGAATGTTTGCGTCGAAGTATTGCAGCAGCTCGGTGACGAGTTCGCTGGTGGAGGAAGCGCGCGCTTCCAGAAAATGCAGCGTCGGGTTGTCGATATGATCCGCTCCTCTGCGGTGGTGGTCGATCACGACCACGCGGCCCGCAAGCTCCAGTAGCTTCGGCGCAATCAGCGAACCCACCCGCTGGGTATCCACCACGACGAGCACGCTTGTCGGTCGCATGATACGCTCCGCGTGTTCCGGTGTGATGATCATCGAGTTAAATGTATTGTTGTCGCGAATGAGTTCCATCGCGTGCTCGATCATGCTGTTTTGCTCGCCGAGCACGATATACGCGCGCGAACCCGCGTGTTTTGCGCAGGTGGCGACGCCGAGCGCGGAACCGATGCAATCCATGTCCGGTCTGCTGTGGCCGACGATGAAGACGTCTCCCGCGTTGTCGAAGAGCTGATGTAAAGCTTTGCTGAAAAGTCGCATCTTCACGCGGCTCTGCATGGCTTCCATCTGCCGTCTGCCGCCGTAAAACACGTATCCGCCGCCTTTTTTGATGACAGCCTGATCGCCGCCTCGGCCCAGCGCGAGCTCCATCGCCTGGCGCGCGCTCTCGTCCGCACGGGCGATGCGATCCGAAGCGCCAACCGCAATCGAGAGCGAAACCAGCATACTGGTGCCGGTATCCAGATTGTGCGCCTGCTCTAGCAGCGGAAAGCGCGCGCGCTCCAACTGCGGCAGATGCTGGGCTTCAAACACCACAAAGAATCGCCCGTTTTCGTAGCGGCGATAAACGCCGTCAATCTCCTTCACAAGGTCGGCAATCAACCGCTCCACCTCGGAAAACACGCTTGTGCGGTGAAACTGTACATCCGCCGAGAGCTCTTCGTAATTATCGATGTAGATGAGCGCGACATACGGCATCTGCTCTTCAAAGAGGCGCTGATAGTGGGCCGCCTCCGTGCGATCCAGCCAATATTGAAACAACATCGAGCGGTCATCCGTCTCCCGGTGTACAGGCACGCTCATCACCTGATAGACGTTCCCTGCGAGCTCCATCGGGGTCGCAACCAGAGGAGCCGAAAAGTCAAAGTGCGGCTGCACCCCGCAAAGGTCCGGTTCTGTGAATATCTTTTGCATGGTGTCGTTTCGCCAGGCAATCTTTCCGTCGTTTTCAATCAGCGCGCACGGAATCGCAACCTGATTGACGAGTTTGGATGCGATTTCGGAGTTTTCCGAAAACACATCGTCCATCCGTCGTTGCGCCTGATGCAGGCGCTTTCGTTCCATCACGAGAGTCGTTGTGAAAACGATCAGGCTTATGCCAAGCGCGATCAATGTTGCGGTCAGGCGATAAGACTGAAACCAGCCGGACGCATACAGCGCGATGCAAAGCACGCCAAGCAGTACGCCAAGCGGCAGGAGAATGGTTTTCGTTTTCTTCATGCCGTCTCTCCTTTGGAACAGATTATTTGTTTGGCGACTTTTGCCGAAGGTAACCGCCTATCGATGTGCGAACGGGATTGCTTCATTCCGCTTCGTTCGGCGGCATGCCGTTCAGGCGCAACCGTAGCCGGAAGATTTGGTCAAAGCACCCGAGCAACAGCAACGGATAATACAAATAGTAGTAAAAGAGCGCAATGCCCGCGTAGACCAGCACACGCGTCGTCGTCGCGCTTTTCTTTGTGCGCGAAAGGAAGAAGTCCGTCACGCAAAGTCCCATCAAAAACAGCGGGATGGCAACAAGAATATTGACCGTCACCGCAAAGCTATCGGCAAATGTCCAGCCCGCAAGCTCCGCAGCCAGCGACCCGATCAACATCAAGAACAAGCCGAGCGTCATGCTGCGCGGCAGCATCCATTCGCGAAACGGGCGCATAGGCGGGAGCGAAATCTCCGGATGCTTCCGGCAAAACAGCCGAAAGAACAGTAAATTTGCGAGGCTTAGCACGCTTGCAAACACACACAGAGCGCCGACAAAGCTCGTCGGTACTGACTCGTAGATCAAGTTCATCGTGTCCAACGCGGATTTTGCCATCGTTTCGTCGATTTGCGGCATCTGCGCAAGCGACTCTTTGTAAAACGCAATGAGCGAGCTCATCTGACTCTGAATATCCGCAAACGCGCCTCTACCCGCCAGCACGCCAGGCAGACTGACGGAGGCATACAGGCCGATTAAAAACACGCCGGACAGCAGCAGCGCCGTGTCGGAGTTGCTAAAGCGCCGCGTCATCAAGACATAGAGGATGACGGCAGACAGCGCAGAAGCGCCGTATAACCCCGCAAGGATCGCCGCCGAGTCCATCATGAGCGTGCAGAGCGCAAACGCCGCGATGGGCAGCAGCATCCAGTAGGGCTTTGTCCGCGCGCCGGCATAGGCCCAGAGCGCGGGCGCAATCAGCAACGCAAACGGGAAAAACGCCGCTATCAACGCGACAAGTGTCGCGAGCAGAAGCACGAGCCAGCCGCGCTGGTTGGCTGGAAGCGGTTGTTGGTTAGAATTTTCCATGTCATCATTCTATCGTCCGGCGCGCAAGAAATCAAGGCGCGGGATGCCTTCCAAGCAGGATTTATACACATCGTGTTGATTGCGCGGGCGTAAAAGAGCCGGAAGCGCGCGCCTCCGGCCCATCCGTTCGCTTATCTTTCACGCTTCACGGCGCTTGCGTCGCCTGCGCGGCGACCGCGCCCTCGATATCCCAATCTCCGAGCGCGAGTTTTTGAAGCAACACGCGCTTCACACTCTCGTCGATACGATCCTGCGTGAGTCGCCCGTCCGCCGCAGCCGCGTTGAGCGCATCGACGATTAGTTGCTGCTTTTCGCTCACCGCGCCGCAGATGATGACATCTCCTCCGGCTAGAATAAATCGCACCGCCGCGTCGCCGACTTCATAGCGTGTGGTGAGTCCGTCCATCCGGAAATCGTCGCTGATGATGAGGCCTTTAAATCCCATCTGGTCGCGCAGCAGATCCGTCATGATCGGTTTGCTCATGGAGGCGATATCCGTGCTGTCCAGTGCGGGATACAAAACATGCGAAATCATGATAGCGTCCACACCGGAAGAGATTGCGCTGACAAACGGCACAAGATCGTAGCTTTGCAGCTCTTCCAGCGTTTTGTCCACGACGGGCGTCACCGCGTGGGAATCCTCGTTTGTGCCGCCGTGTCCGGGAAAATGCTTTGCGCAGGAGAGGCATCCGCCCGCGTGGAGGCCGTCGATAATCGCGCTGCCGATGGCGGCGGTAATGCTCGCGTCTTCGGAAATGATCCGCGTTTCAAGGAAAGTGTCCATGGGGTTTTCCGAAACGTCTAGTACGGGCGCTAAGTCCAGATTGATTCCTACGTCGATGAGTTTCGCGCCGATGGTTTGAAACTGTTGCATGGCATAGTCCGTGTCCCGCCGTCTGCCGAGTGAACGCGCGGAGACCGGCTGCGGGCTCCAGCGGAAGCGGACGACGCTGCCGCCTTCCACATCGATCCCGATCAGCGGCGGAATTTCTTTGTTTACGGTACCGGCGATCTTTTCGGTCAGTTTCGTCGTCTGTCCGAATCCGCCGTCGCTGTTCGAGCTCTTGACGTTTGATCCGTAGAGAATCGCGTTGCCGACAGAATAGCTGTTCCAGATCGAGCGAAACGGCTCCTGCACCTCCGTCGTGCCGGAGAAGCCGAACATCACGAGCTGCCCCAGCTTTTCTTGTGTGCTCATCGTCGTCATATACCGCTCAACCCATTCCTCCGCCGTCGCGGGGGCCAGTTCCGGTGTCGCCGTAGGCTCGGCTGTTGCGGCTTCGGTTGCTAGCGGCGTTGTCGTGGCTGCTGGCGTGTCCGCGGAGGAGACTTGCTCGTCCGGTTCCACGCGCCAAACGTCATAGCGCAGCGCTGGAATAACGCCAAAATACACACCGGCGCCAAGTCCAAGCAGCAGCGCCAGCACAAACAGGATCATAAATATCTTTTTAAACGCGTTTCCGAACAATAGCGCTCTCCGTTTCACGTTTTCTTGATTCGTTATACAATCAACCGGCAGCAAGCACGGCGGGAAATAGCGCGCGCTTTATAAACCACACATAAAAACAATCGTGTCTGCGCGTAATTTTTCTCATTATACCCCGTTTCTTTTCGAAAAGTAAACCTCGTGTTGTGAAACCGCGTCCTTCGCCGGTCCGGCGGCGTCATTCACTCTCTCTTCCCGAAATTTCGTTCCATTCCGAAATCTTTGCGTGTCTGCGCCTTGCAAAACGTATCAGAAGCGTAATACAATATTGGTAGATCCGTCTGTTGATCCGGCGGAAATTCACAGACCACACGGGAGCAGAGCATGGGTAAGATGAAAGAAAGACAGGAAGCAAGCAGCAAGACCGAAGCTTTGAATATGGAATCCTTTTCCAAGATTGAATATCGTCGTCCGGACATGGGCGCGCTGAAGAAAAAGATGAAATCCTATCTGCGCGCACTCAAAAAGGCGAAGACGTATGAAGAAGCGCGCGCGGCGTACCTTGCCTCTTTGTCGGAGACGGGGCATATCGAGACGAGCTATGTCGTAGCGAGCATTCGCAACACGCTGGACACGACGGATAAATACTATGATGGCGAGATGCAGTTTTTCAACCGCGCCGTCGCGAAACTGATGCCTGTGAGCAAATCGTTTACCGAGGCGCTCTTGCGTTCGCGCTTCCGCGCGGAGTTTGAGCAGGAGTACGGAAAACAGCTCTTCACTTTAGCCGAGATCGATCAAAAGATGCAGAGCAACAAGATCATCCCCGATCTGATCCGGCAGGGTAAGCTGGAAAACGTGTATAAGAAGACCACCGCGGGCTGCAAAACAACCTTCCGCGGCGAAGAAGTCAATTTTTACGGTTTGCTCAAGCATATGGAAAGCCCCGATCGCGAAGAGCGCAAAGAGGCATATCTGGCCTGGGCGAAGCTTTACGAAGAGATCTCCGAAAAGCTGGACAAGCAATACGACAAACTGATCCGCGTACGTGTCCGCATGGCGAAAAAGCTGGATCTGCCGAATTATACCGCGCTGGGCTACCTCGGTATGCACCGCGCGGACTACGGCCCGGAAGAGGTCGCGCGCTTTCGCGAGCAGGTGCGCACCGTGATCGTCCCTGCCGTCGCCAAACTGCGCGAGCAGCAGGCGGCCCGCCTCGGCGTAGAAAAGCTGAAGTATTATGACGAAACCTGCGTCTTTCCGGACGGCAACGCGGATCCCATCGGCGGCGAGAGCGTGCTGGTGCCCATCGCGCGGCGGATGTATCGCGAAATCTCGCCCGAAACCGGCGAATTCTTCGACTTTTTATCGGAGCGCGGCTTGTTTGACCTGGAAACCCGCCCCGGCAAGCACATTGGCGGTTACTGCACCTATCTGCCGGACTACAAAGCGCCCTATATCTTCTCCAACTTCAACGGCACCGCAGC
>CAYVAO010000062.1:3912-8170 GCA_964448895.1 uncultured Christensenella sp. | reverse complement strand
CATCCGGGCGCATCGTGTTTGGAAAACGTCAACGCTTCCAGCGGCCGACCCGCTTGGAAGGTGTTCCGGAACTTTGTATACTTCATACTAAATGAGATTCTATTGCTGCAACATGATTTTGACGAAAGGCCGAATGAACCGGAAACGGTTCATCAGTTGCGAATCAAAATTCGTTCGTTGCGGTCCATGCTATCCTTTATGAAGCCTTTATTGGAACAGGAAAAATACAAAGCGATACAGAAGAGCCTGCAAAATCGATTGCGTGAAACGGGGCATCTACGAGACTTGGATGTATTCATCAACCGTTGGGAAACCCGCGCAGGCAGCAACTTCGAGCAGCCGTCACGCGAAAATGATATTATCGCAATCCTAAAGAAAGAGCGCGAAATTGCTGTAACCGAAAGCCATAAAAAGCTGTCTCTCGGTTTATATCCAGTTGTATTTGAGATCTGGAATTGGATCAGCGAAAAGCCTCAGCCGATACAATATGATAAAACCGCGACCGGTAAAATTGGTACTCATCGGGCTCTTTCATTTCAAAAATTTTGCAATATGCGACTCAATCGGTGGATGGGAAAGATTAAAAAGATGGTAAATCAACATCCACTCTCCGACGAGGAATCGATCCATCATTTACGGATTTACGTAAAGAAACTGCGCTATATCTCATCCTATCTCGGTGGCCAGAAGCATATTCGACATGAAATCCCTATGGAGCATTTGAGCAGGTTGCAGGATCTTCTTGGGGAGTATTGCGACGCGAAAAACAGTATTTCCTTCCTGAAAGCGCTCAATACGCGATATGAGAACCGAAATCTGCAATCAGAAATCATAGCGCTGACAGACGATCATGATCGTTTGACAGCTGAATTGGTATCCTATATGCGCGAAATCGGGCTCTGTGTGTCGGAAAACACCAATGACTCGTCAACAGATTTTATTCTTCAGTTGTAGAATTGTCAATATGTTACAAATGATGAATGAACTCATTGATATTATATTCAAGCAAAGTGGACAGTTCGAAATAAACTGCCCACTTTTATTGTACGATATGCTATTTGGTTTCAAAATTATTCCATTAAAATAATAGAAAATTCAGACGATTCCGAATCGAGCTGCCGGATTATTTCGTGACCGTGAACAACCCAAATGCGTTGGGGCCGCCGTGGCAGGCAACTGCCGCGCAGACAGTAAGCGGAATGATCTTTTCAAAGTAATGAATCGAGTCAATCTGTGCGATAAGGCTGTCGAGCAGCGCTTCGTCCTGTATGGCATGCGAGATCAGGATCATGTCCGGCTTCATCTGCTCATGCTGCGCCAGGGTTGTGTCGATATAGTCCCGCAGGCTACGCTTGTAGGTGCCCATATACTTCTTTCCGACGACAAGCTTGCCTTCGCGGATGTTGATGCTCTGCCGAATCTGCAACGTACTCGCGCCGAGGAAGGCGAGCGTTGAGCAGCGGCCACCCTCATGGAGATATTCAAGCGTTTCGATGATGAAGTTTCCGATGATTTTTTCACGATAATCGCAAAGATATGTTTCTAGCTCCTTCGCGTTCATGGACTCCTTTTGCCGTACCGCTTCCATCGCCAGGAGCGTACTGCCGCTGGAGATGGACTTTGAATCGACAACGTAAACATGCTCCATGCCGTTGGCCGCGATGACCGCATTGTCATAGCAACTCGACATGCCGGAACTCTTCGCGATATGAACCACCGCGTCGTGCCCAAGCAGGCATTGCTGAAAGAACGCCTCATAGTCCTGAGGATTGGCCGCTGCTGTCTGCGGCAGCTTCCGTGTGCGGCGGAAATAGTCAAACAGCTCGCTTTGTTTGAGATCCGGGTAATCGAGAAAATCCTTGTCATCCATTCGAACATAGGACGCCACGACCGCGATGCCATATTCCTGCACCATTTCGGGCGTCATATCAAATGTGCTGTCTGCCGATATACAAATTTTTTCCATCATGCTGCTCCTCACTGATTTTTAAAATAGTAGTCAGGATCCTGATGTGCCATTGATTTCGATTTAATTTTAAGAATGGATTTATTGTACAGTAAAATGCGCCCGAACACAAACAGGCGCGATCTATGCTTATCATGAAGTAGGTACTTGCCCTTACTCGCCAGAAACGGTACGGGTAACCGTTCATGAATAGGATGTTATAATACTGAGTAAAATGCAAAGGAGGCGCTGGAAATGTATCAATTTAACCATTTCAACTATAACGTGTTCAATTTGGATAAAAGTCTCGCGTTTTATAGCGAAGCATTAGGACTGTCTCCGATTCGAAGGGTTGATAACGACGATTTTACTTTGGTATTCCTGGGCGACGGTTCGGGCAATTTCTCGCTTGAATTGACTTACATCAAGAACCGCACCACGCCATACGACCTCGGCGAGGGCGAGTATCATCTTGCGTTTACGACAGAGGATATGGCCGCAGCGCGGAAGAAGCATGGAGAGATGGGCGTCGTGGTGTTCGTCAACGAGGCCATGGGGATCTATTTCATCGCCGATCCGGATGGATACTGGATTGAAATTATCCCCAAAAAGTAGAACGAAGAGTAAGACAAAACGGCACGCGCTTTTACCGCGTGCCGTTTATACTTGAAACCATAGAATGAACGGGATTTACTCGAGCGTACGATAATAATTTCTGTCTTTTAGCAATACGTCATGCGCGCCGCCTTCGGCGAGCGTAGCGGCGGAGACGAGCGTGAGCCGTGCCTTTTCGCGAAGTTCCGGTATGGACAGTGCGCCGCAGTTGCACATCGTGGAGCGCACTTTGCTCAGCGTCTGCTCCACGTTGTGATGCAGGCTGCCTGCGTAAGGTACATAACTATCCACGCCTTCTTCGAAGGTGAGTTTTGCCTCGCCGCCGCTGTCATAGCGCTGCCAGTTGCGCGCACGCGCGCTGCCCTCGCCCCAATATTCCTTCATATAGCTGCCGTTGATGAGCACCTTGCTCGTCGGGCTCTCGTCACACCGTGCAAAATACCGTCCGAGCATACAGAAATCCGCGCCCATGGCAAGCGCGAGTGTAATGTGATAATCCAGAACGATGCCACCGTCCGAACAGATGGGAACATAAAATCCCGTTTCTTTTAAATAGGCGTCCCGCGCTGCGGCGACGTCGCGAACAGCGGACGCCTGCCCGCGGCCGATTCCCTTTGCCTCGCGGGTGATACAGATGGATCCTCCACCGATGCCCACCTTGACGAAGTCCGCGCCCGCATCCGCCAGGAAGCGGAATCCATCTGAGTCCACCACGTTTCCTGCGCCGACTTTTACGCTGTCTCCATAGCGGGAGCGGATGAACGCGATGGTACGCGCCTGCCACTCCGTGAATCCTTCCGAAGAATCGATGCAGAGGATATCCGCACCGGCCTCTACCAGTGCCGGAACGCGGTCCTCATAATCCCGCGTATTGATGCCCGCCCCGACGACGTAGCGCTTTTGATGATCCAGCAGTTCGTCGGGATTTTCTTTATGGGAGTCATAATCCTTGCGAAACACAAAGGATGACATATTGCCTTCCTTGGTGATAATCGGAAGCGCGTTCAGTTTATACTCCCAGATGATGTCATTCGCCTCGGTTAGGGTGATGCCTTCTGTGCCGGTAATCAGCCGTTCAATGGGGGTCATGAAGTCTTTTACCAGTGTGGCGGGGTCCATACGACTCGGACGGTAATCACGGCTTGTCACGATGCCGAGGAGTTTTCCTGTCGGCGTTCCGTCTTGGGTGACGGCGACGGTTGAATGTCCTGTTTCCGCTTTCAGTGCCATTACGTCCGCCATGGTGTTCTGCGGGGTCACGTTATTATCACTGCGGACAAATCCCGATTTGGATTTTTTTACGTTTCGCACCATCGCTGCCTGGGATTCGATGGATTGCGAAACAAACACAAAGGAGATACCGCCCTCGCGCGCAAGCGCCGCGGAGAGTTTTTCGCCGGAAACGGACTGCATGACTGCCGAAACAAGGGGGATGCTCATGTTGAGCGAACTGGTCTCGCCCGCGCGGTACTTACACACCGGCGTCTTTAAAGAAACGCTCTGCGGCGCGCATGAAGCGGAGGAATAGCTCGGTACAAGCAGATACTCCGAAAAAGTATGGGACGGTTCATCAAAATAGTGTGCCATTTAGGTTCCTTTCGGCCCGCTAAAATAGAAGGTAATTGCATCTTTTGCCGCATGTTTACGCGCACGATAGAGTCGTTTTCCTGCATGGTTACGTACCGTTGCAAAACATGG
>CAYVAO010000062.1:3237-3902 GCA_964448895.1 uncultured Christensenella sp. | reverse complement strand
AAAAAACAGAACACATATAATTTTTCATATTATATTATGTTCCGTCTAAAAAAACAAACCGTCTTTGGAGGATGTATCTGGCCTGTTCCCTGAAAACATAGTCTGCTCAGAAGAGAAGAAGACAGTAAAATCGGATCAATCGATTCGAATGACCGCTTTCACAACCTCTCTTGCGTTGCTTACAACAAAGTCGAACGCTTCCTTGACGTGGTCAAAATCGAATTCATGGCTTACGATGCTCTTCACGTTGATCGCTCCGCTCGCGATGGCGTTAATCGCCACGGGATACAGGTTGCGATAGCGGAAGATCGTCTTGATTTGGCCTTCTTTTCCCATGAGTTTCATGAAGTTAAACGACGACTCATCTTTCGCCGTCATGCCGACGAGCACGATTGTGCCGCCGCGGGAGACGACGTCCGCCGTTTGCCTGACCGTAATCTCGGAGCCGGCGGTTTCGATGACGACCTCCGCGCCCTGCCCCGCGGTCAGCTTCGCAATCCGTTCCACTGCGTTGCATTCCCGCGCATTGATCGTTTCCGTAGCTCCCAACCTGCGTGCGGTCTCGAGACGGTTTTCCAGCACATCCACAACATAGACTTTGGATGCACCTCTCGCCTTGCAGGAGAGCAACGTCACAAGTCCGATGCAGCCCGCGCCGAAGATCA
>CAYVAO010000062.1:0-3227 GCA_964448895.1 uncultured Christensenella sp. | reverse complement strand
TAAGCGCAGCAATTGCAGCAACAAACAGCCAATGGTGCCCGCGCCGAAGATCACGACTGTGTCGCCGAGCTTCACCTCGCCAACGCCGGAAGCGTGCAAGCCCACCGAAAGCGGCTCCACGAGCGCGCCTTCCAAATAGGAAACATGATCCGGCAGCTTGAAGCACATATCCTCCGGATGTGTAACATAGTTGGCAAACACGCCGTGATAAGGCGGGGTTGCGAAAAACTCCACCTCCGGGCAGAGATTGTATTTTCCAGCTTTGCAATACTTACATTTGCCGCAGGTTTTGCCCGGCTCCAGCGCGACGCGATCCCCGACGGTAAGTGTCTTGACCGCGCTTCCGATCGCGACCACCTCGCCCGCGCATTCATGGCCGAGGATGAAGTCCCCTTCCACCACGAAGTCACCGATTCTGCCGTGCTGATAATAGTGCACGTCCGAGCCGCAGATTCCAACGACGTCGACCTTGATCAGCGCGTCCTTCGGCCCCGGCACCGGCATAGGCACCTCTTTGGTGATCATATTGTTCGTTCCGCTCATGAATACCGCTTTGTTTTTCATCAACTTACACCTCTGAATCTTGACATGATTGGAAAAAGGCAACAGGAAACAAAGCAGTGCCGAATTTCCGGATCGGCACCGCCAATTCGAACGATGCTGCTGTTATGTTTTGCTGAAAGGTCCGGCTACGGGTTTTTCGGGTCGCCGGGCACCGTGATAATCCGTATCAAATACGATATCTGCGCCGTCGGGTTCTTCAAAGCGTTCCTCCGGCTCAAAGGCCATGCCCAGCGTATCGGAAGAAATCGTCTTTGCCTCAGGCAGATAGTCCAAAAGGTTGGTGACGACACGATAAGTGCCGTTCTCTTCCTGTAGCTCCAGCATGACTGCATGCTCGGTATCCACCGTGGCGTCTGTTTCGATGTCGCAGGGACGAGCACCGTTAAAATAAACGTTGCCACCGGTCCAAACAGGCAGAGGCATATAGTATTTATCCCGAGTATTGGCGGCGCCTTCGCCGCAGTAACCCTCAAAATGACTCTTCCAAGCTTCTTCCGTCATATAGCCGCTGTAAGGAATAGTACCGACGGTCAGGTTGAAGTCATCCCATTCGTGATCCGTAAACTGGGCGCACAGCTCTGTCATCCCCTGCCGGACAGGCCGCTGCACAAACACGTTGTTATAGAAGCGGACATCCCCGTGGAGGATGGACATAACGCCGGTGATCTCGGTGCTGTGGGGTTTGTGAATCGGCGTGTACCGGGTGGAATCATACTGCTTGGTGCCATTTTTCACGCCGCAGCCTACGGCTGTGATCGCTCCGGCGAACAGATTGTGGACAAAAGCAACGCCTTGCGTGGGCAGTTTGACCGCCCGTTCGGACAAAAGGATGTTATTGTCCACCAGACACGGGCCATGGGCAATCTCAATGAATAAGTCTTCGCCCATGCTCAGACCGGCGCCATTCTCCGGCGTCAGCGAATAATCCCTGGCCAGACAGTTGTCGTGAAACAGGTTGCAGGACACGCGGGTACCCTGGGTCTGCCAGTCCAGCCAGATGCCACGGGTGCAGTGATGAAAATGATTGTTGCGGATGGTGACATCGATGGCGGCGTGGAATTTGATGCCGCCGATTTCAGCGCCCGCAAGATTTCCCTTGTTGTTGATGTGATGGATATGGTTGTTTTCAATCAGGGAGAACACGCAGCCCAGATTGCCGACAATACCGGTTTGACCGCAGTCGTGAATGTCGCAGTTTCGAACGGTGTGGGAGCCGATGGTTTCCTTGCTCCAGCCGTCCTGCTGGGCGATGAAGGAACAGTCTCTTTGGGTCTGGGCACCGTCTTTGTATTTAAACTTGGACCACTTGTTGTCGTTGTTCTGCTGGCGATATTTACCAAGGGAAATGCCGGAGCATTTGGAATGGGATACCTCGCAGTTTTCGATGACCCATCCCTTCGACCAATGGGGCCCGATCATCCCTTCCTGCAGTGCGGTGGGCGGCGCCCACTGTGTTGCGGCTTTCGTAACCACAAACCCGCTTAGGGTAATGTAGTTGACGCGCTCCTGCTCCGGATAGAAGCAGTGTGCGCGCACACTGATTTCTGCGCACTCTTCGTTGGGGTCTTTGCCTTGGAAGTTGGCGAAAATCAGAGTTTCATCACGATCTTCCGACTGGCAGGTATACCAGGTGTGTTTAGTAAATTCCCGATCCCAGGAACTATTCAGAAATTCTGGCACAAGAACCTTTTGAAGAGAATCCATTTCGTACATGGACTTGTCATTGAGGAATACATCTCCGGTATGGGCGGGAATATTCTGATCCAGCCAGTCACCGAATACCAGGGTGGTATAGGGGTTGTAGTCGTGAAAATATACGTTCGGAACGGCGAGCTTCCAAACATCGCCTTCATAGTGCTCCCAGTTGGTGAACCGGTCTGCGCCGGTGATGACAGCGCCTCTTGGCTCCGCGCTGCGATATACAATCGGTTTCTGCTCGGTTCCCGCAAATATCGGGTTGACATCTTCCGGATATGTGCCCGGCGCAACCAACACTTCATCTCCAGGCATGGCAATTGCCGCTGCCTGTTGGATACTCCGAAACGGATGCGCCTGACTGCCGTCGCCGTTGGGTGCCGCGCTACGATTGACAAATAATCTCATGGCATTTCCTCCTGATTTCCGGTGTAGTGTTGTGTGACGAGTCTGCGGTTTAAAGTACCATCCTGAAAGCAAGTCGAGTGGTCAATGGAACAAGAACGACTTCCCGTTGCACTCATTTTAACAGATTTCTTCTGTTTTTGCTCTCTTGCCTTCCCTCGCCACCCAAAGTCTCAACACGCTCTTCTGAGCAGATTAAGGAATGAGTACGGCTTTCTCCGCTGTCTCGTCAATCAAGCTATGAAACGCTTTGTCCGCATCTTCCAGCGCAAACTCCGTAATGTATTTCTCAACGTTCAGTCGTCCGCTTGCTACCAGTTCCAATGCCTGCCTGTTTTGCTCCACCGTCGAAGCATGCGCGCCAAACACACCCGCTTCTTTATAATGGATTAGATTGCTGTCCAAGTGATAATTGTTCCCGCCAGGCAACCCACCGAAGAGACTCATTCGACCATTTTTGTTCAACAATTCCAGCCCCTGGCGATGTGTAATGCCAGCCGGACATGCCGTAATCACAACATCCACCCCGGAGCAGCCGACCATGTCTCTTACTTGATCCATAT
>CAYVAO010000061.1:7982-8206 GCA_964448895.1 uncultured Christensenella sp. | reverse complement strand
TGAAGCAGCTCTGCCGGATTGCACGCTGGTCAACGCGCATCCCATCGTCGACCGTCTGCAGATGATCAAGGACATCGGCACCATCAACCGCTTCCGAGAAGCGTCCCGCATCGTGGATATCGGTCACGAGGCTGTGCTCGCCGCGATCAAAAACGGCGGCTGGAAGGGTATGACCGAGACCGAGATCGGCGGACTTGCGGGCTATGCGATGCGCTAAGCAGGCC
>CAYVAO010000061.1:5457-7972 GCA_964448895.1 uncultured Christensenella sp. | reverse complement strand
GCTGATGGTGGATATCCACGCACTGTTCGGCCTCGCTTGCGGCGACCACAGCCATAACTACCTGATCGCACCTGCGAGCGATCGCCAGCTTTGGCACGCGAAGAACTTTGTCGATATGGTCGATCTCACGCTCAAGACGTATCGCGCGGGCATCTCGCCCTCGTCGCTTGCCGCCGAGATGATGGATTTCGCGGAATCGCGCGGGTTTGCGGACTTCATGGTGCCCGGCTTTGAGCACGGCATCGGCATGCTCGGTGACGAGTGGAGAATCGGCAAGCACGACGGCCCGTTCCCGTATTGGACCGACCCGGATCACGAATATCTGGAAAACGAAGTGCTCATCTGCGCGATGCAGTATGCCTGCCCGGACGAGAACATCGGTTTCCGTTACGAAAATCCGATTTTGCTCACCAAAGAAGGCTGCGAATATATGAGCAAATTCCCGCTCGCGATCGAAGTGATCGAGTAAACACACAAGGATCCATGACAAAGGACGGTACACCCGTCCTTTGTTTTGCAAATTAATAAAGAAAGGACGGAGCGTTTACTCCGTCCTGAAAGTGGATCAATAATCGTCTTTTGTGACAGGCGCCCAGCCGCCATAGCGCTCGCCGGGACTAACGGATTTTTCATCCATCGCGATCAATTCGGAGATGGTGACGAGCTGATATCCTTGACTGATGAGATCCGGCACAACGCGCTCGATCGCGTCCGCCGTGAAGTCATAGATATCGTGATAGAGAATGATCGCGCCGTCCGCCGCGCATTGGAATGTGTTTCTGTAGACTTTATTGGCGTCTTTGATGCTCCAGTCATGCGAACTGCCCGACCAGAGGATCATCGTATAGCCCATATCTCTTGAAACATCCTCAACATCTTTGTTGATGGAGGCATAAGGAGGACGGAAGAGCGTCATATGGTAGTTAAAATTTGAAACCATCGCCTCGTCTGTTTTTTCGAGGCTGTCGATCAGCGCGGATTTCGGGTACTTTGTAAAGTCGCTGTGTCCCCAGGTGTGGCTGCCGATCTCGCAACCGAGGGAGAGCGCGCGGGCGATGACCTCCGTGCGATCGGCAATGCGTTTGCCGATGACAAAAAACGTTGCTCTGGCGTGGTTTTGTTCCAGTACATCCAGAATCCGGTTGGTATTCTGGTTACTGGGTCCGTCGTCAAACGTCAGCGCGACCATCTTTTTTTCAGGATCGATCGTCAGATATGCCATAGCAGCCTCGATGTCTCCATCCGCCGGGGGATGTGCCGCTAAGAAAGCGCGCCTGTTCTGCGTGACTTGCCAGGCACGCAGCGCGCGTCCGGTTGGCTCCGGTGAAGGAGAGGGCGTCGGCGTCATCGTCGGCGTCGGTTCGGGCGTTTCAAACGCGACTACGATCGGGGCAAGCGGAACTGCGGTAGGCGCGGGCGTCGCAACGACCGGCGCTTCGGCGGGCGCGCAAGCACCCAAAACCGCAAAAATCAGAAGAGAAGTTGATAGTAGAGCAACGCGTTTGAATAGCATACCGATTCCTTTTTTACACAGTCGGACGATTTGAACAAAAATACGACGAAATGGCGGGCACTTTCGCCGTCTACGTAGAACGTTACAACTCTATCACAACGCGAAAATGTTTGTCAATGCGGTGAAAGTCGGCCGCCATGAGAAAAATGTTACACCGAAACATGTTATTTTCTATACAATCTATGTGATAAAAATGATATGATAGAACCGCTCGGAATCATAGTAAAAAAGCAAACAGCATCGAATCAAGCACGAGTGATTGCGGAGCCGGCGGGGGAGTATGGCAATAGACTTCAATAGAGTATTTGGATGTTGGTTTTTGTTGGGGGGTATATGCAGGTTGCGCTGAATCTTGTTTTAAACACTACCCTGCTGTTATCTATCTGTATTCTATTTAATCTCTTTTATCAAAAACTGAGTTCAAAAAACATCTGGTTTCGATTGATTGGCGGTGTCGTGATTGGCATTGCGGGCATTGCCATTGTAACCATCGCAATTCGATTGCCAAATAATGTTATCTTTGATACCAGATCCATTCTTCTATGCGTCTCGGGTTTGGTTTACGGCGCTTTGCCAACAGGCATTGCCGCGGCGATGATTGCGCTCTACCGGTTGTACATTGGCGGCCCGGGCGTGGTTATGGGCGTCACGGTAACACTTGTTTCGGCCGGAATCGGCGTTCTCTGGCGCGCGATCCGTAAGAATCCGGAGAAGATGAGCAATCGCGAGTTTTACTTTTTCGGCGCGGTGACGCATGTCGTCATGATGCTATCGATGCTGCTTCTTCCGCAAAAGGATATCCTGCCCACCATGAAGGCAATGTTCGTGCCCGTGCTGCTGATCTATCCGCTGGGGACGCTGGCTATGTGCTGGATCATCATGTATGAGCGGAAAAATCTGCAGACGGAGAAACTGCTCAGTGCGAGCGAAATCCGCTTCCAAAAGGTTTGCGAGCAGGCGCCGATTGGTATCATCGTGGAGAGCGGAGATGTCGTAAACTTT
>CAYVAO010000061.1:0-5438 GCA_964448895.1 uncultured Christensenella sp. | reverse complement strand
ACCGCGTTTGCCAACATGCTTCGCATGACGAAAGAAGAGGTCATGCGGATTAACTGGAAAACCTATACGCACCCGGATGATTTCGACAAAGACAATAGCTTGTATCAGCAGATGATGCGCGGTGATATCGACCAATATGAGTTGATTAAGCGCTATATCCGTCCGGATGGAGAGGTGGTTCGCGCGCATCTCTATCTTGCGATTCTGAATCGCGGACCGTCTTTTGATGAAAGCGAATATATCTGCATCGTGCAGAACATTACAGATGAATTTGCGCGCGAGCAGGAGATGCTGGAAAGCGAAAGAAGACATCGCGAGATGTCCAACTTTTTAAGTACGCTGCTGGACTCCATTCCGGATCATATCTTTTATAAGGATAAAAACGGCTTCTATCTCGGCGCAAACCGCGCGTTTGAGCTATCCTCCGGCATACAAAAAGAGAGCTTGATCGGGAAGAATGATTTTGAGTTGTTTGATCCGGAAACAGCTGCGTTTTTTGTTGAAAAAGATGCGGATGTATTGAGGCAAAAACAGGCGGTTCGCAGCGAGGAAACAGTTTCCTATCAGGATGGGCGACGGGTGATCACCGAGACGCTCAAGACTCCGTTTTTTAACGATGAAGGAGAGATGTCCGGACTGATCGGAATCAGCCGCGATATCACGGATCGCAAGTCAAAAGAGGAAAGAATCGAATATCTCAGCATTCACGACGTGATGACGGGGCTCTACAGTCGCATGTATTTTGATACGGAGCTCTATCGGCTGGACGCGGCAAACGATCTGCCTTACTCGGTGATTACGGGAGATATCAACTCGCTCAAGCTGACCAACGATCTGTTTGGTCATAGCGAGGGGGATAAACTCATCATGGAAACCGCACGGCTCTTAACCGCCTGCTGCGGACAAGGTGTGGTTGCGCGAACGGGCGGCGACGAGTTTTCTGTCTTGCTGCCGAAGACGGGTGAAGTGGAGATTGCCCGCGTGGCAAAGACGATTATCCGCGCGTTTGAAGAGAAAAAGCAGCAGGCCCGCGACCAGAACTTTTTTTTGAGTGTTTCGATCGGATATGCGACAAAAACCAGCGAAGAACAGACGATCAGTGAAATTCTAAAGACGGCGGAAGAGCATATGTATCGCCGGAAGCTTCTGGAGCATCAGAGCATTCGCAGCACGCTGCTCTCGACGATAAAAGAGCTGCTCTTTTCCAAGAGCAACGAAACCGTGGAGCATGCCGAGCGAATGGGAAAACTCGCGCGAAGACTGGGCGCAGAACTCGCGCTCAACGAGGTTGATATCGTCTCCCTCGAACTCATGGCAACGCTGCACGACATCGGCAAGATCGGCATTAGCAACAGCATTTTGAGCAAACCCGGCAAACTGGACGAACTCGAATGGACGGAGATTCGCCGCCATCCAGAGATGGGCTATCGCATCGCGCTGACCATTCCGGAGTTGCAGGGAATCGCGGGCTATATACTCTGCCATCACGAGCGCTGGGACGGGAAGGGGTATCCGCAGGGTATCAAAGGCGAGGATATTCCCTATATTTCGCGGATCGTCTCGGTGATTGACGCGTTTGATGCGATGACCGAGGATCGATCGTACCACAAAGGCATGTCGAGCGAAGAAGCGGCGCAGGAGATCATGCGCCACGCCGGAACGCAGTTTGATCCGGATGTTGCGCGCGTCTTCGTTGAAAAAATATTAAACATACCGTTCGTAAAGAGCGAAGACCAACCGTAAAAAACAGCGAGAGTAAACGCACAGGGCTGCTTAGATCATTATGAATCTGAGCAGCCCTGTATTATTTGATTCGATTAGAACGAAAGATCGCGGGAACCGCGTTATTTTTGAACCTTTTCCTGATTGATGATGCCGCCGAATATGGTTCTCAGGCAGATGCGCAGATCGAGCCAGAACGACCAGTGCTCGATATACCAGATATCGTGCTTGATACGCTCTTCAATCGAGGTATCCCCGCGATAGCCGTTGACCTGCGCCCAGCCGGTGATTCCCGGACGAACCAGATGCTTGAGCATATAGAGCGGAACCGTCTCTTGAAACTGCTCCACATAATGCGGAACCTCCGGTCGCGGGCCGATCAAGCTCATGTCGCCTTTCAATACGTTAAAAAACTGCGGCAACTCGTCGATGCTGGTCTTGCGCATCAGGCTGCCAAAGCGCGTTTTGCGTGGGTCGTCACTCGTTGTCCAGCCGGTCTTCTCCTCTGCGTTCACGCGCATGGATCGGAATTTGTACATCTGAAACAAGCGCTTGTTCTTACCAACGCGCGTCTGCTGAAAGATGATCGGCCCCGGACTCGAAAGAAGCGTACCAACCACCGCAAACAACATGACGGGGCTTGTGATCACGATCAGAACCAGAGAAGACACGATATCAAACAACCGCTTGACGAGCGCATTCCCCGGAAAGTCGAGCGGCGTGGTACGAAGGCTAAGCAGTTTGCAATCCCCGAGCGTTTGGATCGTGGTGCTGGAGGGAATATAGTCGTTATAATACGGAATGATGGAAATCTTAGTGCCGTACTTTTCGGTGGCGGCGATGATCTGCGGCAACAGCGCGGTCTGCTCCAACTCCAGAGCCACGACGACCTCGTCCAGCCCAACGTTGGAGAGTACCTCCGCGCCGACGGCAGCCCATTCACCGAGGCATGGCAGATTCTCCATTTCGCCGGCTTTGCCGATATAGCCGTCAATCGTATAGCCAAACTGAGGTGCCGCGAGAATGGTCTTTCTGTATTTTTGTGCGAGCGCGCCGCTGCCGATCAATACGACATGCTTGAGGTTGTAACCCTTGCTGCGATATCGGGAGAGGACAACACGAACCAGCATGCGCTTGGTCAGCACCAACACACTGGAGAGCAGATAGAACAACGCGAGTGCCGCGCGCGAGAAGTTGGTCAGGCGGAAGAGATAGAGCAGCGCGCCGCCGCCGAGCACCGTGACTGCGTTGACAAACAAAACCCACTTGATGTCAAACTGAAACGATTTACCGCGAACGGAGTCGTAAAGCTTCGCAAGCTGATATCCAAACACGCCGGCAGCGGCAAAAACGAGTGCAAAAATAAAAAGATTTCTTGGCTGGAGCGCAATGTTTTGCGGATCATTGCGTACGACCAGCAGCCAGAAACAGGTTGCGCCATAGTAGGACGCGCCTATGATGACGAAATCGATCAGGCGGTTGACCTGGTTGAGCACGCGTTGCCATCTTTTGATCATGCGCTTTTACTCTCCGATGCATCCGATCTGTATTCCGCGTTGCGGTTTTACAGCAAACGCTGATACGGAATCTTTTGACTTCATCTTACGAAATCGCCAGCGAATCGTCAACCGGTTCGACACAAAAACAACCGTTCGTAGCGGTTGCGTTTGTTTGGCGCTCTATTTCTACTGAAAACAGAGGTTAGAATGATTCGCTCTGCGCGATCAAATCCGCTTGCTCCGGACACCAGAGGCGGGTTTGTCTTCGCAGAATCCCGTTTCGGATATCGAAGGAATCGCGAATCTCGCCTTCAAAGAGCACTGCGGCGCGCGCTTCGTCCTCGACCTGGTGCGCGTCCGAGCCGCAGGTGCGATAGAGGTTCGGGTGCGCTTGCGCGAGGCGGAGGGCAAGCTCGTTCCTGCTCTTGTGGCGCGGGTTGCAATTGATCACCTCGAGACCGTGCAAGCAGTCGACATACACGGTGTCGTTATTGCGAAACGGGTGCGCTTGCATGATCAGGATTTGATCGCCATATTTTTGAAAGAACGACGCGTGATCCGTGCGATGCAGGTAGGGATTTGCGCGCAGAAACGCTTCGTCCACGCCATAGAGCAGATAATCGCTCTCGCTTTCGGGAAAACGCAGCTCGATGCCGAGTGCGACGGTAAAACCGATTTCGTCGCCAAGGCGCTTTGCCTCTTGATATCCAAAGAGATAGCGCGTGATGCATTCCTGCCAGTCGTCCCGGCAGTTTTGCAGGGAAACATAGCCTTCGTGCAGGTGATCGGTGATGGTAAAGCCGTCGTAACCCGCGGCTTTGTAGGCTGTTACGAGGTCTGCCGCGGCGACGATGCCGCATTTGCTGGTCTCCGCTGTGTGTACATGCAGGTCGAACTTGGAGTATGGTTTGCCGTCAATCATGGTCATGTGTACGTTTGATCTCTTTCTGAATCCGTAGGATTGTCTGTTTATTTTTTCTTTGTCTGAAA
The DNA here is from genome assembly GCA_964448895.1 of uncultured Christensenella sp. GTDB lineage: Bacteria > Bacillota > Clostridia > Christensenellales > CAG-138 > UBA7703. Next base: position 1,227 of record CAYVAO010000061.1, on the reverse strand, counting down.
ACTCTTATATTGGGAAGCCTCTTTTGATACGCCAACGAAAAAAACGATTATTCCGGCGTGATCACGCGGATGCCGAAATCCTCCGCCGCGGACAGAAACGCATCCGGCAGCGGTTGATCCGTTACGATGGCGCTGAGACGATCCAGCGCGCAAAACGAGAGCAGCGCGTTGTTGCCAAACTTGGAGTGATCCGCCATGAGTACGAGATTTTTGTTTTGCTTTGCGACCGTTTGCTTGATCTCCACTTCAAAATAGGTCGTGTTGGTCAGCCCGCGTTCCAGCGTTACCCCTGTAGCGGAAAGAAACGCGAGGTTCATCGTCATCTTGCTCAAATCATTCAGCGTGTTCGGGCCGACATACGAGCTGGTCGTGGGGTTATAGAGCCCGCCGAGCGCGATAATGTGCAAATCCGGGTATTTTGCTGCCTCGTAGAGCGCGGTCATGCTGTGCGAAATGACCGTGACGTTTCGCCGCTCGGTCAAATGCGGCAAAATCTGCATGGTGGTCGAGCCGCTGTCAAGGAAAATGCTCATGCTGTCCTGCACGAGGCCCGCCGCGAGTCGACCGATCGTCTGTTTTGCCGATTCGTTCTTGAGCGCGCGCTCGGAGAGCGGAATGACGGAAGGCAGCCGCATATCGGCGGAGACGCCGCCGTAGACCTTCTTGAGCCTGCCGCGTTCAAGCAAATCCGCAACGTCCCGCCGCACCGTATTCATGGACACGTCAAACCGACGGCACAGCTCCTCTAAAGAAGCGGTTCCTTGATCGAGCACATATTGCTCCATTTCGTTGAGTCGATCCAGCCGCACAGCATTGTCCTTTCTCGTCATCTCGTATCATCAAACAACACAAATTCTTATTATTATAACAGGTTAAGCGCGCTTTTGCGGGGGAATTTCCGGCAAACGGGTGAATTTTGCGCTGATCACGCAAATCTCCGTTTTTCTTACGGCAGTTCTGTTTGTTTCTCCAGTCAAACCGATCATTTTTGGAGAGTATTCCAATCGCATCCGATTGACGTTCTGTATCCCATGTGCCTATAATGTGGTAAAAGATGGTTAAGTAATGGTTAAATAATGAGCATTACAAACGACAAAGCGATTATAACACCAAACAGTTAACAGGACAATATCTCCGCTCAAACATAAAGAAACGGCGTTCATTTTAATCAGATTTGTTTATACGCGGCAATGCCGCATCAAAAACAGGCGCAATAGCGACCGAAGG
>CAYVAO010000060.1:2949-8248 GCA_964448895.1 uncultured Christensenella sp. | reverse complement strand
TCGGCGCCGCTTTTTTTATAATCTCCATCTGTATTTCGGTAGAAAAAATGATTCGAAATCCCTCTTGACAGCATCGTAAATTTACGATATGATTTGCATCGTTAAATACCGATGTAAGGAGAACGCTATGGATCTGGTTCGTGTCTGCAACGCGCTTGGCAACGAAACGCGCTTTCAAATCGTAAAATCATTAAAAGAGCGCAGCATTGGCACCTGCTGTGGCAAAATTCAATATTTTGAGAACGGCGTTAGCGTTGCGGACGTCGTCTCGGCAACGGGACTTGCGCAGTCTACCGTTTCGCAGCACCTCAGCGTACTGGAGCAGGCGGGCGTCATCCTGCGCGAAAAGCGCGGACAATGGACGTGCTTCTTTCTCAATGCCGAGTTGCTGGAAGCGTTTTGCAAGGAAACCAAAGAAGCGCTCATCGGATCAAATTCCTGCGCGGTTTGACGTATAACACGTCGCCGCATTTTATTTAGACAAATACATCGTAATTTTACGATATAAAAGGAGCATCTACATGAGTACCATTCTCAACCTTCTTCGGGATACCGCGCTGTATCTGCTGCAAACATTGCAGCATAACGCCCTCATTCTAGCCCTCGGCGTATGCATTGCCGGCGCGCTGCGCGTCTATCTGGACGCGGAGCGCATGAAACAGTGGCTGCTCAACAGGCCCGCGCTCTCCATTCCGGCGACGGTGGCATTTGGCGCATTTACGCCTTTTTGCGCTTGCGGTACGATGGCGGTGGTGCTCGGCATGCTCGCCTCCTCGCTGCCCTGGGGTGCGATTATGGCGTTTCTAACCTCGTCGCCGCTGATGAGTCCGGATGAATTCGTCCTGATCTCCGGCATATTGGGGTTGCGTTTTGCCATCGCTTTGACGGCGGCTTCGGTGTTCATCGGCGTAGGGTCGGGATACGTTGCAAATCTTTTCCAAAAGAAAACAAGTTTCTTTGCGGATCAACTTCGCTTTTCCTCCCCGGCTAAAAAGGCTTCGCCCCGCAAAGTTGTCGTAACTCGCGAAGAAATGCGTTCAGCCGCATTTGTGCCATCCGTCTCTTACCGCAATGCTGCTTCCTCCGCCTGCTGTGCCGGCGCGCAGGCAAACGCTTGCTGTGCAACGGCAGAAGTAATAAAGCCCGCCACACCATTCGCCGCGCTGATTCGGCGGCTCAAGCTGGACGAGCTCGTTGAGACGATATTTGAAATCGGATTTAAGAAGATTTTGCCTTTGTTTCTTGCGTTCGCTGCGGTCGGCTATCTCATCAATCGCTTTGTACCCGCCAGTTGGATTTCCGCCGTCTTCGGCGCGAAAAACATATTTGCCGTGCCGATTGCGGCAATCGTAGGTTTACCGCTCTATGTCAGCGGCAGCGCCGCAATCCCGCTGATGGATTCCCTGCTGCAGGCGGGCGTTTCACCGGGCGCAATGCTCGCGTTTATGATCACCGGCCCCGGCACCAGCGCGGGCGTGATCGCGGGGATCGCCTCGATACTGAAGCGCCGCGCAATCGCGTTTTATCTCGTTTGCCTCATGGTAAGCGCAATCGTGCTGGGTTATCTTTATGACGTGATTCTGCTGCTGTTATAAGTCGCGGCGCGTTCGCTGCGCTATGTTCAAGGTTATGCGAGTTCAAAGAGCGGCATCGTTCTGCCCATATCCGCCTGATAGATTCGCGTGCAATTTCTTCCGGCTTCTTTTGCGGCATAGAGCGCCGCATCCGCTTTTCGATACAGCTCATCAAAGTCCGTTCCGTCCTGCGGATAGGTCGCTGCCCCGAAACTGCAGGAAATTTCCAGCTTGTCGCTTGCGCTTTGATACAGCTGTGTACAGAGGCTGTTGATCTTCATCTGAAGCGCCTCGCGATTGACCACATTCTTGAGAAGCAGCACAAACTCGTCCCCGCCGATTCGCCCGACCAGATCGTCCGCTCTTAGCGCATTGCGCAGCAAGTCGCAAATGCGCGCCAGCACACGGTCGCCATATCCGTGACCGTATTTATCGTTGATCCGCTTAAAATGATCGACGTCCACCATGACAAGCGCATGCAATCCGCCATTGAGCGGTTGCGTAAAGACCGATTTTGCTGCGTCCAGAAATGCACCCCGATTGAGTACGCCCGTGAGCGTATCTGTGCGCAGTTGGTTCATCAAGGTCAACTCCTCGCGCTTTTGCACATCGACATCCCTTAGTAATATCGAAGCGCGCACGTTGGAAGAATATGGATCCGGCAGCATCTGTACGCTCAGGCGAACCCAAACATATTTGCCGTTTTCTTTTAGATGGCGATACTCCTGCTTCTCCAGCCGCGCCCCGCGAAAATATTCGGTCAGCAGATGCTCCCGCGCGGTAAAGGCGCGAATTCGTTCCCGATCCTCCGGGTGAACATAGATCGACAGGATGTGGCGCATCGCGCTCTCCATCGATCCGCCCATCTGCTCCGGCACCGGTGAGAGCAGCGTGCCTTTCTGCACCTCCAGCCGACCCTGCGTGAGGTCAAACTCCAGATAAGCGGTGTTTTGCTGCGGCAGCGACTCGTAGGTCTTTTCCCAACGGCGATAGGCTACCTCACGCGCATGTTGTTCCGTTACGTTTTGTAAAGAGATAACCGCCTGTGACGGCGCATGTTCTTCGTCATAGATCAGAGAATACGCAACACGATACCATTCAAACTCGCAAAGATCGCAGCATAGGTTTAGTTGAAGCACCGCGTTACCGGTCGCTTGCTCTCCGCTTACAATCAGCGAAAGAAGTTCGCGCCCGGCATCCACGCTCTCGGAATTGATTACATTGTTTTGATCGAGAAAATCGGGAAGGTCATAGATGATACTTTTATGGAACAGCTCCGCAGACTCCGGCGGAAGATATGCCGTTCTTTCCGCGATATGATAGCGTAGTACGAGCTTATCGCTTTGGCGAACCGCGATTCGGTACGCTTCCTCGCGTACGCGAAGCTCTTCTTCTACTCGTTTTTGTGGTGTTATATCCATAAACGCGCAAATCCATAAACTTGGGTCGCTTTTGATGCGCGAAGCGTGAATGATCGTCCAAGCCGAACTGCCGTCGCTGCGAAGAATCCGCGCTTCCAGCGCGATCGCTTGCTCCTGTCCTTCACTCAGTCCCGCAATTCGCGAAATCATCTCCGCGCGAGTCGGCGCATCCACATAATCCATCGATCCACGAAGCCCGTGCTCACTCGCCTCGGCAGCATCCGAGAATCCAAGCATATGATAATAGTTATCATTTGCGAATAAAATGCTGAGCCGCTCATCCTCCCTCGCAACACAAATGCCGCAAGGTAACTCAGAGAGGATATACTCTCGTAAATCCGCTGTTAATGGATAGTCTTTTTCGTTTTGATACATTTCTCGCTCCGGTGTGAATGGTTGAACAGATCCGATGACATCATACTGACATTCATGGTTATCAGTATAACATCGCTTGTTGCGATTGCAAGTTAAATTTGAAAATATCCTGATTTTTAGTACTGGTTTAACCAATTATTCAGTCTATTCCCAAATATTAACAGTATTCTTGCATTTTTAAGCATTTCAATAATGTTGCAGTGTAACATGTTACTTGCGAACATTGTATAATTTCAAATACCACGCGTCATTCTAATACTGCATGTAAGAAAAAGCAGCTTCCGCCGTGACAGAGAATCTTCTTGAAAGCACGATTCCCTTTTCGCGCGGATTCTGCTGTTTTTCGCGCGGATTGTATCGCACCTTTCGCTTCTTTTTTGATATACTCTCTTGCGTGCCGTAACAAAGCGGCTATTTCGTGTACGGCTGTAACTGCGATTAACCTGATTGCGAGGATTCTTCATATGAACGAACCCGTTGCGGGCGATTCTTCCGTCCGCTCCGTACGCCTGCTGACGGCGGGCGTTATACTGATCATCTCCATCTACGGATTATTGAGCAACTATCAGAGTGTTGTGCTCAACAGCGTGGTGGAGTCCTACCATCTTGCCGGCGGCGCACAGGGGTTGATGAGCAGCCTGATTAACATCGGTGCCGTTTGCGCTTTTCTCACATCTCCCATGCTGCAAGGCCGCGTAAAGAAAACAACGCTCCTGCTTACCGGCGCAATCATACTCGTCTTTTCGTTCTTCCTGCTTGGCGCGGGACGCGCGCTGGTGCAGTTGATCGTGGCAAGTCTGCTGACGGGAATCGGTTTCGGCTGGCTGGACGCAAACTGCAACGCCGTTATGGTCGACCTGCATCAAGACAACAGCGCCAAGTTTCTCGGCTTTCTTCACGGCGGCTTTGGCGTTGGCGGGCTGCTCGCGCCGATCCTCATCAGCGCGCTACTCGCCGTTATGAGCTGGCACACGGTGAGTTTCTTGATGAGTACACTCATCGCGCTGGCGAGCTTTGCGTTTATTCTTCTACTGCTGAATGCAAAAAGAGGCGTACCCGTCGCGCCAAAAGACCCGAAGCTCACGATAAGTGGTGTAAAAGCGTTTTTAACGCGCCGGAAAAATGCACAGATGCTGATCTCCATCATGCTGTATGCCATCACACAGACCGGCTTGCTCGTTTGGATTGTTCGCTATATGACGCTGCAATATCACGCGGAGGCGCTCGGTTCCGTCGCGCTGTCGCTCTACTGGGTCTTTGGCACGATCAGCCGCTTGTTCGCGCCGCGTCTTCGCATGCGACCGCTGTTTGTTTATCTGATGGGTCTAATCCTCGCCTGCGTTACGCAGACGGTCGGTGTCCTCTCCGGCAGCGCGGTCGTGATGTGCGCCATGTGCGGCTTAAACGGGCTTGTCTCCGGGCATTGCGTCCCGATGATCCTCAGCGAAGCATCTACCGATAATCCCGGCAACTCTTCGCTGATTGCCTCCTCGTTTCTCGTTAGCATCTGCGCAACCAACGTTGTCGCGCCGCTTTTTATGGGCGCGCTGGCAAGCTGGACCAGTATAAACGTCATGATGCTCGCTCCCGCCGTGAGCGCGGCGCTGGCAGCCTTGATCGTGCTCAATATCTTCCGTGAGGAACGCGCCGCGCGCACAGCGCAGGTTGCATAACCGCGTCAGATCGGCTATCCTATCAGAAACAGATTCCGCCGAGAGGAGAAACACCAAATGAGCAACTGTGTCAACGCCGCAACCTGCCCCTGCACCTACGACTGCAATCGCCACGGTAAGTGCTGTGAGTGCGTTGCCTATCACCGCGCGGACGGCGAGTTTCCCGCGTGCTTTTTTACCAAAGAAGGCGAAAAGACCTACGACAGAAGCTTGAGCAATCTGTTAAAAGACAGAAAAGTGAAGTAGATACGATCCT
>CAYVAO010000060.1:0-2849 GCA_964448895.1 uncultured Christensenella sp. | reverse complement strand
GACAGAAGCTTGAGCAATCTGTTAAAAGACAGAAAAGTGAAGTAGATACGATCCTTTGATTTCAATCAATATAACACAAAGCGACATGCCGTATTATTGCATGCCGCTTTTTGATTGATCCGATCATTATAAGAGAGACACGACCTCGCATAAACTCGCGACCAGTTGCGCATCGAGGGACAACAGATGCTGCTTCGTTTGGTGCCCCGCGGTGAGCAAGGCGCAGCCGCAGCCGATGGAGGAGGCGATCTCAAAGTCGTGATCCGTGTCCCCGATAAACAGCGCGCGCGACGGCGTTACCCCGCTTTCTCGCAGAAAATCCACCGCATAATCCGCTTTTCCGTGCGCGAGGTTGTTGCTGTTTCCGATCACGCGGTCAAAGTAGCGGTTGAGATCAAAGTGCGCAACCTGCTCGTCCAGCTTTTCCTGTCCCGTAGCGGAGAGCAGCACCTGCCGCGCGCCGGTCTTGAGCACCGCGGAAAGCGTATCCTCGGCGCAGGGTTGCAGCGGGCAGACGGGGAACCGCTCCGCATACATCGCGACAAACTGCCGCGAAATATTCTCAAACGGCTCCGTCTCAAAGGTGTAACCCATCCGGCGATAATAATCGATCACCGGAAAAGTAAAGTAGGTTCGGTATTCCTCGACCCCGCGCATCAGCTGCATGCCGCGTTCCTGCCGCATCTCATTTGCGATCTGATAGCACATCTCGGTATCGTCCAGCAGCGTGCCGTTCCAATCCCAGATGACGAGGTCGTATTTTCGGGCTGTATTCATGTAGATTTCACCGCATTTCCGCCCGCGATCAAACGCGCGGACTAAGGATTTTTCACCATTTGTTGTGTACCTTCTCGGCAAAACAGAGGAAGTGGTTGAGCGTGATTTTGCTCCCGTCGTCCAGCGTGATCAGGCCATCCATATACCCGAATACCTGATGCTGATCGGAGAGTAGCGGGCCTACGTTGGTGTCCGCCGCGCGGTCGAGAATCGGCGTAAACGCGGTTTCAAACCTGCCGTCGCTGGAGGTAAATGTCCATGGCGAAAGATAGTCTTCCGTTCCGTCTTTGAGCGGAATATTGAATGTCAGGCGATCCAGCTTATGCGCAACGCCGTCGACAAACAGCATGTTTTCCGACGCGGCCGAGACATCACCAAAGCCGTAACCAATGTTGAAGCCGACCACGTGACCGTCTACCTCGCCCTGACCTCCGCCCCAGTACCAGGTGTTGGCATAAGTCCAAACACCGCGTCCCCAATCGAGCAACCCGAAGGAGTCCGCCGGATCAAACGATCTCGTCACGCCGCCGATCGTAAAGCTGCCCCCGGCCCGCATGGCGATTATCTTTTGATTATAATAAAACGCGGTCTTCTTCTCCGCAAACGGGGTTGCGATCACCATCGTGTCCCTTGGCGTATCGGTCAAGAGAATATCGCAGTCAAACGCCTGATCCTTTTCAAACTGATCCAGATGAAATCTCAGCCTGCGCCCGCCGTCTTCATGTGTAAACGATCCGGAAGCGCCCTTGATGCTCTTTACGATATCGCCGGAAGCGGAGCTTGCCGGAAAATTCGTCTTTCCAAACGGAAGCCAGAACATCGGGGAAACCGTCTTCTCCGTCTTAGCCTCAAAATCCAGAAATGACGCGGAGAGCATTCCCATATAGGAATTATCCGCTATCGTGAGCGCAACACCATACCTGCCGTTATAAATCAGATAATAGTCCCATTCCTTGATGCGGGCTTTTCCGCCGCGAATCGCTTTTCGATCATAGGTTTTCACCAGCGATGTGGCGTATCCGGCTTCGGACAGCGTGCCATCGGCACTCAGCAAAGGACCATTGGATAATTGATGTTGCATGATGATTGGCCTCCAGCTATTCTTTTTTCGGACGAGAGATCACTGAAATGATGCGTGGCTCTATTATACCCCCGCGCATACCTTCGCGCAAGAAACGCGGTATGCCGGTCGGCTCATCTTCGTGGAAAATGACTGTTTTGCGGGTTTCATTTACGCGTTTTATAGAGTGTGCTATAATACCCGAATGGAAAATCTAGAACCAACCAAATCACAAAATGAGCCAAGCAAAATGGCGGACGCAACCCGACGCGGTCGTCTTGAAAAAAATACCGGAATCATACTCATGAGCCTCGCGTTTACCGTGATGCTCTGGCAAGTGATACAGACCTATCTGACCGGCATGCGGCATGTGACGCAGGGACTTCTTTTGATCGTTGGCATCTGTCTGCCGCTGATGCTCGGCACCTATCTGTATACCCGCGCGCTGGACGAGCGCGAAACGCGCCGCAAAGCGGTTCGCACTTCGTTTTTTGCGTTGTTTGTGTTCTATTGCGCGGTGCTGCTTGGCGCGCTGATTCTTTCGCGCGTGGATTTTCAATCGTTTGCACAGACAAAAGCCGAATATTGGAACAACTTCGATCTAAATACAAACTTCAATCCGCTTGAGACCATCCGCCTCTACATCAACGCGATCAAATATGATTATATCGGCATGGAGATTCCGCTGAGCAACCTCGTCGGCAACATTATGCTGTTTATGCCCATGGCGGGGTTTCTGCCGGGGCTGTTTCGTTCGATGCAAAAGCTCTGGGTCTGTGCGTTGACCATGCTGCTATTGCTGGTTGCGATTGAAGCGCTGCAACTGCTCCTCGCCTGCGGCAGCTGCGATGTGGACGACGTGCTGCTCAATCTCTCCGGCACGCTGATCTTATTCGGCATCCTCAAAATTCCGTTTTTACAGCGCCTGCTCAAGCGGCTCTATCTCCTGCCGAAAGAAATCGCGCCGGAGCAAGCCCCGCTGGAACCCGCAAAGGACGAACCCGCTTCGCCG
>CAYVAO010000059.1:0-8284 GCA_964448895.1 uncultured Christensenella sp. | reverse complement strand
CAACATTTCGCTGGAAGAAGCGGCAGCCGCCACCTACCAGAACGCGATGGATCTATTCGGGATTTCGCTGTAAAAAGACACACGCATCATCAAAGGACGCTCGCGAAGAGCGTCCTTTGTGCTAAAACGTCTGTTTTTTGTCTATTGCGCCGTTTACCGCGCGATGATAGTCTCCATCAGTTTTTGCCAAGTCTTTTGCGCCAGGCGGTACTGGTCGGCGTGTTTTTTCGCGTTTGCCTGATACTCCTCCAGCTCGTCGATGATCTTTAAAAACCCCTCGTTTTGGAAATACTGCGCAAGTTTGGGTGAAACCTCCGCGAGCGTATCTCGCATCTGCGCGATCTGCTCGTCATACCCTTGCGGATTCGTCAAATAGACCAGCAGCGGTTTATAGCGAACCCAGCCGATGCATGCGCCCAAAAACCGGGTGATGATTGCCTGAGAATCTGCCTTGATCGGCGCAAGCTCCGTCGGCAGAACGCCGCTTAGGATGTATTTATAGCTCGAAAAGCCATCGTGAAACGCATACACCGGAATCTCCAACACCGTTCGGTCATGCAGCATGGTGGAGAGGAACGTATCTTCCCCGCGCGCACCGGGTGGATTGAAAAACGGAAACGTTCGCTTGGGGTCTGTTAAGTTGATGCAAAGATTCGCGCCGGAGATAAACTTGCAGTGGTTGATCTCCCGAACCTCCGAGGACTGCCGCTTCATCAGCACCTCGGTCGAGGCGTAAGTGACGCCACCGGATTGCATCAGCCTCCGCATATTGTCCCAGTTGAGAATGTCGTTGCTGATCGCTTCAATAAACTTTCTGAAGTCCTCTTCGGTGAAGTCTTCGTTGAATGGAATCTGCGGAATGGGCGAAATATAGCCGCAGTGCAGCCCGTTTGTATAGTCCGCCTTGGGAATCTCCAACAAGTGGGACAGAATGACATGTTGTCCGCTCCAAAGACAGACGTCCTTGCTCTTCGTCACCGCGAGCGGATATTCATCGTCGTCCAAAAACAGCAGGTAGTCCATATGGTTTTCCAGCGCGGCAAAGAGAATTGCGTTGCGTTTGCCCGCGTAACCGGAGCCGAAGACACTCCGAAGCTCCGTCTTCTTAAACTGATCATGCCGTTCCAGCAGCTCGATACTACGCAGCGCGTTTTTTGCGCCGAGAAACACGATTTGGTCGAATTGATCGACGATGTCCTGACTCAGGTTCGTGTAGTCGGTGGACTGCGTTTTCAGATAATCGGTATCATATGCGACAAATAAGTTCAAGCTGATTTTATAGTCGGCCGGAAGCTGCTTCTTCGCCTCCGACCAGTTTCTGATATAGGCGTTTAATACCTTTCGAAAGCTTTTTCTGCCGGTTGCAAATCCAATTCCGAGTCGAATTGTTTTCATCCAATCCCTCCTGTTTCCAGAATTTTCCATAATATATTACTATTTTATCATAATTCCATTCTTCTGTCGAACCGCGCGCGTTTCCGCCGCAATTTCAACGAGCGCGATTGAGAAAAAAGCATGCGCTGCAAACGAAAAAGACGCCCGATGAAAGGCGTCTTTTCCAATGCTGTTTGGGTTTACATCCATCCCATCAACCCGAACACCACAAGCGCTAAAATGTCTACTCCAAAGATGATGCCAAGCGTAATGAGCTTGTTTTTCATCTTCTTCATGTCGTGTACGACAAACGCCATCGTGAAAAACGGCAGGTAACCAAACAGCCAGATGAGGTAGGGCACGGAGCGGCTCCACCACGGGTATTCCCACGTCAGAAGTCCCGCATAATTCAGGAAGCACTCGATGCATACCGCGAGCGTGGTGTAAACAACCGCCATGAACACGCGGTTGTTGATGCCGAGAATCTTCGCTTTCGGGTCTTTCGGCAGCGTCAGACACACGACCACGCCCATCATAGCGAACATGAACGAAATCTCAATGTTGTAACCGATCAAAAGCAGCAGCGCGGTATCGCCAACGCCCATCGGCGTTCCCCAAACGGGCGCAAACCCCGTCGCGTGAAAGACGATGCTGTTCCAGATTTCGTTGAACAGATCCATTCCCCAGAGAGCAGCGCCGCCGAGCACCACGTTCCAGTTCTTCGCGGAAATCTCTTTGTTGTAGATGTACATGACGACAAGCAACATTGGTACAACGTACCATTTGAGCGTGAGCGCGGGATTTCGCAAAATCTCCAACGCACTGATGGAATATGCGGACATGATGATCCTCCTGAATTGATTTTTCAGATGAGATACCTACAGAATACGCAAATTTTCACTGTTGTCAACTAAAAAGCCGTCTATTATTCATACTTTTGTTTATTACCTCAAACGTTGGTTTTTTTGTCGTAAATCAACTGTATTTTTCTTGATTTTAAGAAGGCAAATCGATAAACTAACAGCAAGAACACAGAAAGGAGATCGGTATGCCTCACGATGTGTACTTGATATATTTAAGGCATATGCTTCTTGGTGGACTGAACAATGTAGAATATCTTTTTATCATGTACGCAATCTATCGCCTGATTTGCTGCTGGGCGATCTTCGAAAAAGCCTTTGAGCCGGGCTGGGGCGCGCTGATTCCGTTTTACAATAATTATCTGTACTTCAAGATCACCTGGGGCAAAGGATGGTATTTTCTTTTGCTGCTGGTTCCGATTGTGAACGCTGTCATCGCAATCCTCACAATCTTCAAACTCGCCAGAGCTTTTGGAAAGAGTTTCTGGTTTGGTTTGGGAATCCTGCTTCTGAATCCAATCTTTCTTGGCATCCTCGCCTTCGGCGAGCCGCGCTACGATGGGATACCAACGCGGGACGATTCCTTCGACCTGTGACGAACTCACAATTCCATCTTTTCTTTTTATTCGCAAGTGGTATACTCAAGTCAAGTGAAATCCATATAACTGAAGGGGGATTTGTTTATGGAAAGCTACTACTATGAATACTATGCGCGTCCAAGACCCGGTATGACGTTGTTGAGTTTGGCTTTTGCCGTTCTCGCCATCGTCGCCATGTGGAAGATTTTCGAGAAAGCTGGCGAACCCGGCTGGGCCGCGATCATCCCGTTTTACAACATCTACGTGCTCTTTAAGATCACCTGGGGCAACGGGTGGAAATTCCTGTTTCTTCTGATCCGGATTGCGAACATCGTGTTTGCGATCATCACCATGGTCAAGCTCGCCAAAGCGTTTGGCAAGAGCGGCGGCTTTGCGGTCGGCCTCATCTTTTTGAGCATCATCTTCTACTGCATTCTGGCGTTTGACCAATCCCAGTATCTGGGCGTACCGGAAAACGCGTAACAGAAGCCAAAACCAACAGCGAGCGCCTCGTTTTGAGACGCTCGTTTTTCTATATTCCATTTCAGTGAAATGCTATCCTGCGCTGCGTTAGACCCGCGCTTTCGGCTCGCTTGCGCACTCGTTCTTTGTTCCTAACAGCATGCAAAGCCCGTGCTCCAGCGCCGGCAAAACAGGCTCCAGATTCTCGCGCACCGCCTTGGGACTGCCCGGCAGGTTGACGATCAACGAATCGTGATACAGCCCCGCCTGCGCTCTTGAGAGCATCGCGCGGTTGGTGATGTTGAGGCAATAGGCGCGCATCGCCTCCGGAATTCCGGGTGCCATTCGTTCACAGACGGCGATGGTCGCCTCCGGCGTGACATCCCGCTTGCTAAAGCCCGTTCCCCCGCTGGTGAGAATCAGGCTTGCGCCGAGCGCATCCGCATGCCGCCGCAGCTCCGCCTCGATCAAAGGCTGCTCATCCGGCACGATGGATATTGTAATCACCTCGTAACCAGCCTCCTTTAGCAAGCTCGCCGCAAGCGGGCCCGCCGTATCCTCGCGTTCCCCGCGAAACCCTTTGTCGCTAACCGTGATCACAGACGCTTTGAACATGCAACGCTTCCTCCTGCCGTACGATGGATCGGGATATGATCAGTATATCAGGCTTGCCTTGCGGCGGCTAGCCGTTGTGCGTTTCCTTTAGCAGCATCACACGCTCTCTGGGCAAGCAAAACCACGCTTCGTCGCCGATGGCGTAGACGCTCGCGGTCTCTTTGTTCATCTCCGCGCGGATTGTGGCGCTTCCGCCCGCGGGCAACAGCGTCAGGATGCGGGAAAATACATCGTCCTCCGCGCCGACGACGCGGCAGAGAAGCGCGTTTTCCGCGTTTTCACCGCAGGGCGCGATAAAATGCGCGCGAATGCCCGCGTGCGTGACCCAGCGCACATCGCAGATTCCGCAAACGAGCGTTGCGTTCCACTCCGGAACGGACACCACCCCGGTTGGAAGCACCGTCGCAGGCGCGCAATTTTTGCAGCCGGTGATCAACGCGGATTGCAGCGTTTGCGGGTGCGCAAACAGTTCCGTCGTCTCCGCGATCGGTTCGGACGCCCCGCCATTGAGCACGCAAACGCGGCGGCTCATGCGGTAGACCTCTCCGCGGTCGTGGGACACCAACAGCGCCACGCCGGGAAAATCAGCCAGCGTTTGCTTGACCTCCGCCTCCATCTGCCATTTGAGGTGGCTATCCAGCGCGGCAAACGGCTCGTCCAGCAAAATCGCCTCCGGTTCGCCTGCCAGCATGCGGCAGAGTGCCACGCGCTGCATCTGCCCGCCGGAGAGTTCGCGCGGCAGGCGTTCCTCCAATCCTTCCAGATGAAAGCGGGCGATCCAATCCTCGCGTTTCTCTTTTCGTGCGCGCGCATCCCGCACGAGGGACAGCCCCGCGTCGATGTTTTGCAGCACCGTCATGTTCGGAAACAGCGCATACCGCTGAAAAAGATAACCGACCCTGCGCGCCTGCGGCGGTAGATCGACCTTTTGTTTCGAATCGTAGAGCACGCGCCCGTCCAGCACGATACTCCCTTCGTCCGGCTTCTCCACGCCCGCAATGCATCTTAGAGTCATGCTCTTTCCGCTGCCGCTAGCGCCGAGGAGCGCGGTCACGCCCGCCTCCGCCGTGATGGAGACGTTGAGCGTAAAACCCTGTAATCGTTTGATGATGTCGACGGTTAAGGACATGCTTCCTCCCGTTCTGCTTGATGGAAATTTGCGATAAAAAGCGGCTTCGTTACCACTTTTTGATATTCTTCAGGTTCGCATCGGCAAACAGATTCATGACCACCACGATGCCGAACGAAATCAGCAGTATGATCGCAACCCAGAGGCCCGCGGTGCGATAGTCTCCGTTTTGGATCACCATCGCGATGCGCTGGGAGATCGTACCGGTCTTGCCCGCGATGTTGCCCGCGAGCATGCGGGTCGCGCCATCTGCACCTAGCGCGCGGGCAAACGGGAGAAGCGGTCCGCTGACCACGCCGGGTCCCGCTGAGGTCAGCACCACGCGCCAGAAAATCTTGCGCGCGCTCATACCCAGCGTGCGGCCTGCGTAGATCAGCTCGATATCCACCTGCTCAAAAGCCGCTCTCGCGTTTCGATACATCAGCGGAAACGCGATTACGCTCGCGGCCAGAATGCACCCAAGCCAGGTCTGCACCACCTTGATGGACAGCTCCTGATACAGAAACGTTCCAACCGGGCGGCGCAGGCTGAAAATCAGCAGCAAAAAGAAGCCCGCAACCGTCGGCGGCAGCACCATCGGCAGCGTTAAAAACCCGTCCACTAACGCCTTTGCCCGCTTGCCCATGTGCATCACGCTCCGCGCCGTCCAAACGCCGAGGAAGAAGCAGATTACGGTTGCGACCAACCCGGTCTTTAGCGAAATCCAAAGCGGGCTATAGTCCAGCGTCTTGAGAATCTCCCAGAGTTCCTGCATGATCTACCTCCTTTGGCGCGAAGTGTTCTCATTCATCTTAGCATACTTGATTTCAAAAAAACGATAGGAAAAACGGATCGTCAAGGATGAAAACGCCCGCCGCCATAATATATCGGACGGCGGGCGTATTGATTGCTGGTACCAATCGTTTCATCCAAGGCGGATGATTTTGATCAATGGATTATTGGTTGATGATGAACATATACTTTTCGAAGATGGCCTTCACCGCGTCCGTCTGGAGGAAAGCGATGAAATCGTCCGCAGCAGCGGTTTCGGCGGCGGTTGCTTCGGGATTGTTCACGCGGCAGACGGGATAGAGAATCTCGCCTGTGAGGGAAGAATCCGCCACTTCGAGGATATCCACGTCGTCTTTGACCGAGTAAGCGTCCGAATAGTACACGGTTCCAATCTCATTGGAGCCTTCCTTGACCGCTTCCTTGACCTTGCTGACGTTGCCGCACTCGTTGATTTCCACGCCGCCCAGCGCCGCGGAGACCTCCGCCGTGGTGTAGTCCTTCGCTTCTTTGGAACCATCCAGCACACCGAGGTTGATCAACAGCTGGCGCGTATACTTGCCCGCGGGCACGCTGCCGTCGGCGAGCGCAAAACTCTTCGCCTTTGCCATGTCGGCAAAACCGGTCACCTGCGTACCGCTGTTTTTCGGCGTAATCAGCGCGAGCTTATTGCAAAGAAGGTCAACGCGCGATCCCGCGATCATGTAGCCCTGCTCGTCCAGCGTCTTAATCTGGCTGACCGCCGCGGAGAAGAACACGTCGCAGGCAAAGCCTTCCTGCACCTGTGTGAGCAGCGTACCGGAGCTATCCGCATTATAGGTGACCTTCACATTCGGCTGGGATTCGTTATACAGCGGAATGATCTCTTTGAACGCGCCTTCCAGACTCGCCGCGATGAAAAGCTGCATTTCAGTCGCTTCCAGCGGGGCAACGGTGGGTTCAGGCGTCGCTACGGGTGCTTCGGTCACGGCCTCGGTCGCGGTCGCAGTGGGCGCTTCGGTTGCAACGGGCGTGGTCGTCGCGGCGCACGCGCCGAGCATCGCCATCATCAGGATGGCGCTCAACAGGGCAATCCATTTTTTCATATGTTTCGATCCTCTCACATGATTGATATATGGTACGCGAATGTTTCGCGTGAGCCATCTAGCAATATGGAGTACGGATCGAACCCCGCTCCGTTACTCCTTGCCGAACCCGCAGTTGGGATAGGTGCAAACGTCGCACTGCAAGCACAGTCCGCCGTTGCCGAGCTTTGTCAAATCTCTTCGGGAGATACGCATGCCCGCTACCACGCGGGGTAAAACGATATCAAAGATCGACGCGCGCGAATACATCACGCATCCCGGCAGACCCATCACGGGCACGCCGTCGTCATAATACCCCAGTAAAAACATCGCACCCGGCAAGATCGGCGCGCCGTACGTAACGATATTTGCCCCGCTGTCGCGAATCGCCGCGGGGGTACGGTCATCCGGGTCAACGCTCATGCCGCCTGTGCAGAGCACGATATCCACGCCCTTGCTGCGCACCTCGTTGATTGCGGAGACGATATGCTCCGTGCTGTCGTCGCTTACGCGCCGCTGCGCGAGCGTAACGCCAAACGCGGCAAGCTTTCTCTCGACGACGGGCGTAAACTTATCGGTGATTCTACCGTGGAACACCTCGTTTCCGGTGACCACGATGCCCGCCTTGAGGTTCTTGCGAAACGGGGTCAACTTCATCAGCGGTTCGCCGCCGACCAGCGCCTGCGCTTCTTCCATTCTGCGGCGGTCAATCAACAGCGGAATGATCCGCGTACCGCCGAGCTTGTCCCCGATCCGGACCGGGCTGTTGGTGTGCCGGGTTGCGACCATGATGTCCGGCATATCGTTGAGCGCGTCCAATCTCGGTACATCCACAGTGAACACGCCGTCGACGGTGGCAAAGAGCTCAATCTTGCCCTCTTTTACCTCTCCGCGGCGCATGTGCTCGCTCTCGCAAAGCCGCGCGAGCAGATCCGCCGCCTCGTTCTCGTGCAGGGTGTTTTCGTCCACCTCCCAAACGTAGAGGTGATCCTTTCCCATCGAGAGCAGCATGGGAATGTCTTCTTCGGTTACGACATGCCCTTTGCGAAACTGCGCATCTTTGCTTTCGCCCGGAACAATGCGTGTCAAGTCATGACAGAGCACGTGTCCCACGGCGTCTTTTGTGTCGATGAGCTTCATAAGCGAATCATACCATTATTTTTCTGAAAAAACAACGCTTTCAACTTTTATTTTTTGTCTGCGCAACAATTTTTCAGAATGGAACGGTACAGCCTCCGATCTTTTGTATTTTTTGTGATGTCCGATGAAAAAAGCGGGCTTCTGCCCGCAAAGAAGAAACGCTGACTATTGTTCGACCACGATTTCGTCTCCAACCGAAATTTCGCCCGGTGTGAGCACGCGCACAAAGATGCCCTCGTGCGGCATGATGCATTGCCCCACCTTTTTGTAGATTTCGCAGTGCTGGTGGCATTC
>CAYVAO010000058.1:0-8294 GCA_964448895.1 uncultured Christensenella sp. | reverse complement strand
GAGCCACCCCATCTCCAGCATACCGCAAATTAAAAGCAGCAAAAGAGGAAGCGTAATCGCCAACTCTACCATGGATTGCCCGCTCTCGCGGCGTCTTTTCCAAATTGTTTGCTTCACAGCTTATCCTCCTATATGCCAGAGTGTGTATTCCGTTGAATATCGATAGACTATATCTGGCAGCGACCGGGGCGCGGTGGCATAGCGCGTTTCCCCTAGCTGCTCTATCAAGCGAAAACAGTGGCGAAATGAGAGCGCCCTTGCTCGTCTTGGTCGCTCTCATCTCAAAAATCTGTCCGGTCGTCTGCGCTATGATCCATTTCCGAATCGCTCTTCGCGTGCGCAACCAATCCGTTTGTTGAGTCTTGCGTTTGGGAAAGAGAATGCGAAACGATGTTTAACCAATCATTTGCTACAAATAATAGAATATACACCGTCATTTGACCTCCTGCGCAAATTGCGTTTGCGTCTTGGATGCCAAAAGCTATTGTTAGTTGAATTTCTCACCGGCTTCGGTAAAAAATGATGTTACATTATTACCAAAGACAGTCAGACTGCCAACGACGACTAGCGCGACGAGCAGGATGATCAGACCGTATTCCACCAAGCCCTGACCTGCTTCGCAGCAAA
This sequence comes from uncultured Christensenella sp., assembly GCA_964448895.1. Lineage (GTDB taxonomy): Bacteria > Bacillota > Clostridia > Christensenellales > CAG-138 > UBA7703. Next base: position 7,667 of record CAYVAO010000058.1, on the reverse strand, counting down.
TGAACTGTTTCATCGTCCCGCATCCTCTTTCCCTTGCGTTTTTTTGTTAGTCGAGGTTCTCGTTCAGGGTGTCCGCAGTACTGTTGAACACGTTTTTAATGCCGCCGCTCAAAGTGGCGATAGCGCCAATGACGACAACCGCGACCAGCGCGATGATCAGGCCGTACTCCACCATGCCCTGGCCTTCCTCGTTCATAAGGAACTTTTTCATAATACATTGTCCTCCTTTCCACAAGAATCTTCGCAAGCTTGCCTTTCCGATCGCCAAGCGAACATTGTCCGCCCAAACGGTGATCGCGACAAGAAGCGAAATCCTCGATGATGCTGCTCGCGTTATCCGCGATCGCACCACCGAATACTACCTTATCCCATCTTCACAAGCTACAATCTTTTCAAGCTAAATAATACGCCTCAAGGAACCTGAGCCATCGCTCGACCCGTTCTGCTGATCAAGTCAGCAGGATCGATATCACAACCAGCGATACCGCCAGAAACGGCCCCATGGGAATCATTGTTTTCAATCGCTGCGGCAGCGGCATCCTTCGATCGATTAAAACGTAGAGCAGCACCAGCGTTCCCATGCCGGCTACGGCATACAACCCGCCCGTAAGCCCCAACGCAAACCCCATCGCCGCGGCAAGCTTGATGTCGCCTGCGCCTACCTGTTTGCCAAACAAGCTCGGAAGAAAGAAGATGACGAAGCACACAACCAGACCCAGCAGCGACTGCCAAATATTGAACACGATCGCACCGGTGAATCCGAACACCGCGGCGAGAATCAGGATCGCCAGCACAAGCTCGTTTGGAATCACGCGATGCTTTGCGTCAATGTAGAATGCACACGCGGATGTCAGCAGAAGCAGAATCAGGTATAGCCCGCGAAACGTGAATCCCGCCCGCCAGCCGATCACGCCGCCAACCAGCGCAAGACTTCCAATCAAAATCCAGAAATGCTTCCGTTCCATTGCGGAAGCGAAGCCGCGGTTTTTCAACAACACTCCGCAGACGAGCCGAACGGGAACCGACAGTGCAGCGCCCAATGCAGCGCCGCAGATGATCGGCAGTAAATCCCGCATAACATTCTCTCCTTATACCAGCGTTGCGCAGGATTTTGCCCGCAATCGCGGGATTTTTTCAGCATCTGCTCAACATCATTGTATCATTACTATTACATCAAAGCATCAATATTATTACTTGAAGTCGTCCGTTTTTAAAAGCATCCCTCACGAAAAATCGCGTATAAAAATGACGGTTCCATATCCCACCGAAATTAGAACCGTCGCGTTTTTTTGTAATCACAAGCAAGCCTTATTGCGGCCTACTTTGATAAACGTGAGTTCTTCATTCGGAAACTGGCTGCCATAGCGTGTCACCGCCATAGGCCCTTTAGCTTTGCGACGCCTGCTTTCGCGGGTTGTGCCCCTTACGTGGGAAGAAAATCACCTATATACAGCTATCAATGTGCAAGGGATCGTTCTATCGCTCGTCTTGATCCGGAATCACGCAATTTGTTCGTTGAGAGAATCAGAAGAATGGTCTTCTCTATGATCTCTTCCTGCCCGGATCTCGTACGCGGATATTCAACTTGATTGTTGTTAGCAGCCGGCCTGCATCTATTGCCGCACTTTCGCTTCATATAAATCTGAACATTGATCCTATCGATAATGATCAAAATTCCCATATGTTGCGGTTTTTGAACTTGCATATACCATGCGTTGTAATCGCATATTTACCGTCTGAATTTGCATATGTCTGCGATCTCTGCGCGGCGTTCTTAATTTCTCTTAATTTTCACCATTGTTCGCCGTATTGCATCCACGCTTTTTCAGGCCGTATGCCATATGATAAATATACGTTTTTGCCAATCTGTACTGTTGAGGCTCGTACTCGTAAAATTGCCCTCATCACCAGACAAATCTGCTTATCTAATATCTTAACCGAAGCGACGCAAGATTGCATAAAAAACCGCAAAAGTTCATGAATTATTAACAGTCGCGTCTACTTCATTGCTCAAATCACGAGAAAACCCAGTTGGAACAGTACTAATCTACATAGTCTAGAAAATATCAAATGGCCCAACAGTTGTCAAGTGATTATGCACGCGGAAATTCCGTATAATTCTGTTACATTGTAATATTAATCGCGTCTTTTCTTGTGTTTGATCCGTTCCCGCTCTCAGGTCTTATTCAGAAAAAATGAAGCTGCATCCACTCCCAAGCCGCATTGTACGGGCAAATCGTATTCTTCGCTCGAACTGAAAATCTACTTGCAGCGAAAGAATTCTGTTACATACCAAGGCGAAAGAGCCGCTGCTTTCAATCTTTCACTATTGTTCCGCAATTCTTGAAAAGCGCCTCCAATCGGGAAAATGCTTGCATTTTCCCGATCTCTACTATTCTAATCAGGAAATCTACATGCAAAGCGATTGAGAACACGTCCGTTCGCCGCCGTTAATCAAAGAACACCGGCCTGCGCAGATACCTAAATCCACTGCTCCACCCGTCTGTAACGACGACGCCATCCTGTGAGGAAGAACAATGCGCAACCAAATAACTTCCGTCTTCGTCGACTGAAACAATGATGCCAACGTGATTATACTGCTGCGCTCCCGGCGCGCAAAGAAACGCGAGGTCTCCCGGACGGCCTTCATCCCAGCCGATCGCCTCGGAATGCGACCACTGGTTACTCGAACCGTTGCCAATGGCGCGCAGCACCCCGGGATCGCCCGTAGCGTTGATAAACACCCAGCTTACAAATCCGCTGCAATCGAGCCCGAAGTCCTTCGAGATTTTTATCTTCTCCTCATTCTGTTCTTCGTTCGCATTGCCCCAGGCATTGTTCCAACCAAGCTTGTTATATTTTCCGCCGAAGACATAGGATACCTTTCCCACGAGCGATACCGCCGTCTCTACCACCTGCTTGCGATCAACCGCAATGTCTTGCGGCAGCGTGTCCACAAGCGCATCCAGGTTCTCCTGGCTTTCGTCCGAGAAGGCGGCGTTCCCCGTCATAGAAGCAAATGTACGTTGAAACTCCGGCTGCATGAGTTCGTAGAGAAAATCTCTGCGCTTTGCGCTCATGTTATATTCGTCCACCATGTCCTCGTAGGACTTGGCGCTGAGCAGAACATTTGACGTTCCATCCATGCGGAACGTGTCAATCTGGTTCATGTCCCAAAATACGCCGTCGAGACGGTCCAGCGGGATGGCGCAAAGCTGGGCAACGTTCAGCGGATTTTCCTCGTCCGATACGTTTTGCGCGAGGAAGATCGCCAGCACATCCGACCAGTTCGTCACCTTGATCTCCTGCGTCGGCTGTACGTTTTTCGCGGTAGAGGTTACCTCGTCCGTATCGTTCTCCGTTGCGGTAGGCGCCAGAATGCGAGCTTCCTCGTTTTCCGCCATGGCCTGCTGCACCTTTTGCCGATATTCGGCTGTCAGCGCGGCAATCCGCTCGCTGAGCTGATCTCCAACCGCCTTGCGATACGCCAGCAGGATATCATAGCGTTCCTTGCTGCTGCCGGTCGGCGCATTCGGCTCTTCCTGCTCCGTCGTCTCCGTAACTTCGCCTTCCACCGTAACCACTCGCGTCGCGGTGACAAGCTCGCCTTCTTCAAACGCGCCGTAAGTCACGCTGTAGGCTCCGGCCGTGTCCGCGCGGAATCCGCCGTTTTCCACGACCCAAACCGCCACCGGTTCGCCAAATTCGGTCTGCGCGCTTACGCCGTCCAGCAAGCTAAAGCCTGCCTGATCGGGCTGTATGGTAACGGCCTCCGCCGTGATGATCACCTTACCCGGCGCGGCATCCGGTACGGGCACCGGAGTCGGCGTCACCGCGCCTTCCTCTGTTTGCCCGCCCTGGGTCAGTACGATCTTTGCTACCACGTCCTGCGTCAAATCATAGGTGTTGCTATCGCCGTCGCTCACCTCATAGCCGGAAAGCGACGCCGTCGCACGATAGCTGTAACCAACCGGAAGCGTCCACGAAACGCGGCCGTCGCTGCCGGTGATGCCGGAATAGAGCAGCACGCCATCCTGATAGAGCGAGACGCGCGCGCCAACCAGCGCCGCGGCGCTCGCATCCTGTACCCAAACGGTGAGGCGATGCAACTCCGGCGTTTGCGACGGCAGCGGGGTCTCCGTTGCTGTATTCGTGTTCTGCGGTGTGGGTGTTAGTGTAGAATCCGTTGATGCGGGCGAAGCGCTCGTCGCCGCGGACGGCGTCGCTGTCGGCGCGGGCGTAGGCGTGTCCACCGGCGTTGCGCTTGGTGCTTCAGTCGCTGCCTCCGGCGTCGCGCTGACATCCTGCGGCACAACGTCCTGCTGAACGGAATAGAGTTTGCTCTCCAAAGAATAGTCCAGCGCGCGCACCGTCTCGCCTACGCACCCGACCTGCGTCAGCAGGAGCGCGACGCTCAACAGCGAGACTGCACATTGTACCATTCTTTTTTTGTTTTGCTTCATGCGTGTTGGCCCTTTATCCTGCCGGGTTGATCATTCCTTACCCGGATCGGTTCAATATCAATCAATAGCGATTTCTCTCGTGTCGTCCTCAAGACGGCACCTTAACCCGTAACATATTCGTGACCACGCCTCGGACGGAATCGATCGAAATCTGCCCAATGCGCACATCTCGGCTATCGATGGACGCCGCGCGGTTATCGCCCAGCACAAAGAGTTTGCCGTTTTCCACGGTGATCTCACTCGTTGCGCTGTTTCCATAGGGATCGAGAAGCAGATACGATTCATCCTGCGCTTGTCCGTTTCGAATCACATGCCCGTCCGGGGTCATCTGAATGACGTCTCCAGGCAATCCGACCACGCGCTTGATCACGAGGCCGTATGTTTCACCCGCATCGAATATGATCAGATCGCCGTAATCGGGTTTCGTAAACCCGACATAGAACACGCGATCTCCCTCCATCAAGGTGGGTTCCATCGACGCACCTGTGACGGTATATTGCCGAATGTATAATAACGCGAGCGACGCAAGCAACAATAGAATCATGCATACGCTCAGCAGCGTTTTTACTGTCTTGCCGCCTCGTTTCGGACTTGGCGCTTCTTCCCACGCCCGGTATTCAGCCGAATCTTCGTACGGCATGCCTCTGTCGGAATAGCGCATGCAACAATTCCCTCGTTCTGAGCCGCCTTGACCCGGATCAAATCAGAAAAACAGGATACCATGAAAAACCATTCGCTGCATTTTGCGCATGGCTTTTCTCGCGTTGCGAGTCCCCCCTGATAATCTGAACTGATTGTAGTATTCTTCCCGATCCACTGTCAACTCTCGCGCTGCATACGAACGACCGAAAACGGCTGTTTTCATGCATAAAACATGTCGAATTTAAAGTTCGTTCATATTATAGAGCCGCTTGAATCAAAGCTTCCTGATTCTGATCCGCTTGATCAATCTCGCATAAGATTCCGCATGGATTATGCAACGCAGTTGCCTTTTATCCTGCCGAATCAAGCGCGCGTGTCTCAGGCGATGATGTCCTGATTTGCCGCGCGGTTCTTTTCCAACCAAACTTCCGCGTAGGAGCAGGATGCCGTGGCCTTTAAGCCTTTTGCACGCAGCTCTCCCGCGAGCGCTTCCATGAGCTTTCCCGCGATGCCCTGCCCGCGCAGAACGGGGTTGACAAACGTATGATCGATATCGACCACACCCTCGCGCACATAGACATACGTGGCCTCCGCCATCAATTCGTTTGCTTCATTCACGTTAAAAATGCGTCCGTCTTCGATTTGAAATTCCATTGTGCTCTCTCCTCTGTCTGGGTCATTGTTTCTCTCGCATCTCTATTGAATAGGATGCTAAATTCAGCATAAGCGAAAACGGATCAAGATGCAATCACCCGCGCAATTTAACGCGTCTCCAACGAAATAGCGAAGCAAAAAAGAAGGAAGATTTCTCTCCCTTCTTCTAAGCGCGTATACCGTATCGGTTCGATCGTTTTTTATTTTACCAGCGCTTTTACCGTCTCCACGATGTGATCCGCCGTGAGGCCGAATCTCTTTTGCAGATAGTCCTGCGGGCCGACTTCGCCGTATTCGTCGTTGACCGCAACCACGTCGATCTTCGCCGTGTTTTCGCGCGCGAGCGTTTCGCAAACCGCGCTGTAAAGTCCACCGATGCGGCTGTGATTCTCCGCAACGACGATATTGCCGCACTGCTTGGCATATTTCTTGACCGCGTCGGTATCCAGCGGCTTGATGGTAAAGAAATTGACCACCGCGGCGCTGATCCCCTGTTCTTCAAGTGTCTTCGCCGCCTGCATCGCCTCGTGCACCATGATGCCGCTGGCAAAGATTGTGACGTCTTTGCCTTCGCGCAAGGTGATCGCGGGGCCGATGGGCGTCTCCGTGCCGTCCGCAAACACTTTTGCGGCGTTCTTTCTGCCGACGCGGATGTATTTCACGCCCGGCATATCTTTGCACTGCTTGAGCACGCTGATGAGCATCGGAACATCCGTGATGTCGATGATCGTCGCGGTCGGAATCGTGCGATACAACGCAACGTCTTCAAACGGCATATGCGTGCCGCCGTTGAAGGCCGCGGTCACGCCCGGATCGGTGCCGATGACGGTGATATCGTTTTTGGCGTATCCCGCCGAAAGAAACACCTGGTCAAACACGCGGCGCGAGGCAAACGGGCCAAACGTATGCACCACCGGCTTAAAACCGGTAGCGGCAAGACCGCAGGCAACGCCAACCATGTTCGCTTCCGCAATGCCGCAGTTGACGCCGCGCTCCGGGTGTTCGCATGCCCAGGAGCTAGTGCCGATGCAGCTCATCAAATCCGCATCGAGATAGATAAAGTCGCTGTCCTGCTCGCTGAGCTCGCGAATCGTCTTGCCCAGCACATCCTTAAACAGGCGGGAATCCATGCTTCCATCATAAATCAGTTCCATATTCGATTCCCTCCCTTAGTCCAACTGCGCGGTGAGCGATTGCAGCCATTCATTCCACTGATCGCCCGAAACCGCCATGCTGTGGTTGCTCTTTGCCTGCTCGACCCCGGCAACGCCTTTGCCCTTGATGGTATTGAGCACGACGGCGTAAGGCTTGTCCCCGCCCTGCCTGGTGCGTTCCAGCGCGCTGTAGACCGCCTCGATATCGTTTCCGTCTATGCTGACCGTGTCAAAGCCAAACGCTTTGAGCTTCGCCGCGAGGTCAAACGTGTCAAGGATATCCTTCGTGCAGCCGTCGAGCTGTTTTCCGTTTACATCCAGTAACAGCACGAGATTGCCGAGCTTTTTCGCCGCGGCAAACATGCAAGCTTCCCAAACCTGACCCTCGTTCGCTTCGCCGTCGCCCACGATGAGAAACACTCTCGCGTCCCGGCCGCGAAGCTTTTCGCCAAGCGCCATACCGCAGGCAAGGCTCGTTCCCTGACCCAGCGAACCTGTCGTCATAACCACGCCCGGCGTCTTGTTGCGGTCGCAATGGCTCGGCAGACTCGTTCCGGGTTGGTTGAGCGTCTTCAGCATTTCATAAGGAAAGAAACCGGAGATCGCCAGCGCGGAATAGACAGCCGGGCCAGCGTGCCCCTTGGAGCAAACGAGCTTATCCCGCTCTTCCCAGCAGGGGTTCTTGGGGTCAAAGCGCATTTGCGAGCCGTAGAGGACTGCGAGCGCGTCCGCAATGCTCAGCGAGCCGCCGACG
>CAYVAO010000057.1:8002-8490 GCA_964448895.1 uncultured Christensenella sp. | reverse complement strand
ATGAAAGTACTCATGATCGGCGGAACGGGGCTGCTCGGCAGTCAGGCCGCGCGAGAGCTCATCTCCCGCGGGCACAGCGTGCATTCCATCGCGCTCCCGCCGCTTCCCGACGGCGCGCTGTTGCCACCTGAAATGACGCTGACGCTGAAGAACAGCAATGATATGACCGACGACGAACTCCGCGCGCTGTTTACCGGCATGGACGGATTCATCTTTGCCGCGGGTGTGGACGAGCGGATTGAAGGACCTTCTCCCATCTACGACTACTTCAAGAAATACAACAGTACCCCATTGGAGCGCCTACTTAGCCTCGCCAAGGACCGCGGCGGCAAACCCGCGGTGAGCGCGGGCGCCACCGGACCCCATCCTCATCCTGAATTTATTTTCACGACTCATTCTATCACGCACCCGATGCGGTTTCTGTCAATAATTTATTCGGCGCGCAGGCGCCGCTGGCGGCGGAGGAGTGTGACATATTACCGGAAAAA
>CAYVAO010000057.1:2822-7992 GCA_964448895.1 uncultured Christensenella sp. | reverse complement strand
CATTGGAGCGCCTACTTCGCCTCGCCAAGGAGAGCGGAGTCAAACACGCGGTGATCGCGGGCTCCTATTTCTCCTATTTCGCAAAAAAATATCCCGAAATGGAACTGACGCGCTGGCATCCCTACATCCGCAGCAGAATCGATCAGGAGAACATGGCGTTCTCGTTTGCGGACGAGAACTTTGCGGTCTCCGTGCTGGAGCTGCCGTATATCTTTGGCGCGCAAAAGGGCAGAAAACCCGTTTGGGTCTTTTTGATCGAAATGCTGCTCAAGATGAAGGGCGCAATTCTTTACCCCAAAGGCGGCACCGCGATGGTTACCGTCCGTCAGGTTGGTCAGGCGTTCGCGGGCGCGCTGGAGCGCGGCCAGGGCGCAACGGCCTACCCCATCGGCTGGTTTAACCTGACCTGGAAAGAGATGATCGCCATCATGAACCAGTATATGGGTGTGCCGGACAAGAAGATCATCACGATTCCGAAGTTCCTCTTTGCCATGAGCGCGGGACAGATTGAAAAACAGCACCGTTCGGCTGGCACCGAAGGCGGGCTGCTCATGTCCAAGTTCGTGGATATGCAGACGAGTAATCTCTTCATCGCCAAAGAGGAGGCCTGCCTGCCGCTGGGCGTAACGGACGACGATATCGACGCGGCAATCGGCGAATCCGTGCTGTTGAGCATGGACGTGATCGACAAAAAAGCGAAGGTCATCGACATGAAAGGCGAATAAGGAATTTCTCCTCTATTTGAATCAACCGTTCTCGCATAAAATGAGCCTCCCGACACCTGAACACGTCGGGATGCTCGTTTTTGTCAGGAGGTTTGTTTTAATTGATACTGTCTGCTTCTTTTTCTAGGCAAGTCCGTAATTTACCCAAAATGCAGTTTATCGTTGTAGCAAATGCCATTCTGCATATTTTTACCACACGTGGTAATGCGTTGGAATCCGATTTCTGTGCGTTTCGCGTTTTACCATACGTGGTAATATGGTTTGCCGGTATAAAATCCTCTCTATAGTTTCCCTTGTACCGTGACGGTGGTAAACGTCCGCAGCGTGTGTTGCATCCGCTCCTGTTTCAGCAGCGGCAGCATGTTTCGCACGATCTCGACGCGTGTAATTCCCGTCAATTCCATCAACATCTCGGATGCGTCGCGAATCGACGGCGCTTCGTCAAACACAACCTTCAGCGTATCCTCGCCCGAAAGCGTCATGTGGATGATGCGCGTAAACGGCGTCTCGATAAAGTGCGCGGCGATATGAAGCGAGAGTTCGCCTGTTTGCGAAATCTCCGTCTGCACGGAGAAGCGCGCCTCAAACACATCTCCCCGCTGCGAAAGCCGCGCCGACGTATAGCAATCTTCCTTGAGCGTAAAGCGGTGCTTGTATTCGCCTTCCACCAACTCAAGAGCCAGCGCGCCGCCCGCCTCGCGCGAGAACGCGATCTGCTGCAAGCCGGTGGTGAAGTTGTTGTGTACGCATTGCAGAATAAACGGAAACCGTCCGCCGATAGTCGCCGGGAAAGAATAGACGCGCCCGTCTAAGCGCGCGATCAGTTCTTTCAAAGGAACGCTCTTTCGCTCGGCGGAATAAAACGGCGCGCGCGACCTTGCGCTGAGCGCGGCGATCGTGGTATCCAGCGCGTCTTCCGCGCGCGTGTCCCGCGGCAAAGTTTCCTTCCCCACCCCTTCGAAGCAGGCGGTCACATAATCCAGCACGCCACCCTGCGCAAAGAGGCGCGAGGTGCCGGAAAAGAGCACCACCAGCGCGTTCTCGTCCGGCAAAGCGAGCATATACTGCCCGAACGCGCCGTTGAAAAGAAACGCGCCTTCCCGCGCCGTCATCCAGATCTGGTGACCGTAGCCATAGGTGATCTCGCCGTGCGGGGTATCGATCTGCGGCTTAGTCGCCTCCTCGATCCAGCGCTCGCTGATGAGACGCTTGTCTCCCCAGAACGAGTGCCAAATACCTTTGTTGAGATAGAGCTGGCCGACCTTCGCGACGCTTTCCGGCGTCAACGAAAGTCCCCAGCCGCCTTTTTCGGTGCCGTTGGGACAGGTTTCCCAATAGTGCGACTCGATACCGAGCGGCTCAAACAAGCGCGGCTCCAGATAACGCGTGAGCGTTTCTCCCGTCTTTCTGCGCACGATGGCGGCGAGCATATAGGTATTCATCGAGTTGTAGTCAAACGCGCTGCCCGGCTCAAACTTTACCGGCGCGTGCAGGAAGTCCCGCTCCCAGTCGGTGCCCATCGCGGAGCCCGCTTCATTAAAATAGGTTCCTGTGCTCATGTTGAGCAGCATACGAACGGTCATCTTCTGCGCGGGATGCGTCTTTTCCTCCGGCGCTTTGTCAAAAAAGATATCGCAGAGGCGCTCGTCAATATCGAGTAAACCTTCGTCCACCAGCATGCCGATGGCGGTTGCCGTAATGCTCTTGCTCAAAGAGTAGAGCTGGTGCGGATACGCGCTGTCATACGGCGTCCAGTTTGCCTCGGCAATCACCTTGCCGTTGCGCAAAATCATGATTTCGTGCGCCTTTGCCGCCTCGTCCGAATGGATCGCGTCCAGCAGCGCGTTGATCGAAAGCGAGCGGATTCCCTCTTTTTCCGGCGTGCTGCGCGGCAGCGGTTTATGATCCGCATTTGGTGTAAAAGCAGGTTTTTGCGGACGATGCGCATAGGGATAGAGATGCTGTGTGTCCTGCGTTAAAAACTTCCAGATCATGTCCATCGCGCGTTTTTGCAGCGTGAGGTCCACTTTGTCCATCTCTTTGCGGAAGAGTCCACGCTTGCGCCGCAGCTGCGCGCGCTCCATTCCGGCGAGCGCTTCATAGCGGGCGTTGACGCGCGCAATCGCCGCATCCCAGGGTACGGGCGCCATAGCGCGCGCGTTCTTTCGAAGCGATGCGATCTGGGTTGGATTTTTCAGATATTCTTCTATCGCGTCCGCCATGCTCTCCGGCGTGTCTCCGCAGGTGAGCCCGTTGACTCCGTCCGTGATCAGATCGCCCGGAAAACTGCCCGCGATGACCAAGGAAGGCGTGCCCTGCACCGCGGCCTCGCGCACGACGAGTCCCGCGCTGATGCGCTGCATGGGAAAGAGGCAAAGCGCGCTTTCGGCATACAGCCCCGCAAGCAGGGATTCGTCCGTAATCTGTCCCAAAAACCGCACGGTGCCGAGAAGCCCAAGATCGCGCGCAATTGTCCGCGCGTGCTTTTCCTCCGGCCCGCTGCCCGCGATGAGCAGTTGAAAATCAACGCCGCGCTGGCGCAGCCTCGCCGCCGCATCAAACACATTTGATAAGTTCTTCTGTTGGTCGAGACTGCCCGCAAACAAAAGCGCTGGCGAACCGGTCAGGTGAAACTCCTCCCGCGCGCGCCGGCGTGCGCCGGCATCTGCGGCCTCCAGCTCGGTGCCGTTGTCAAACACCTCGATGTTTCCTTCAAAGCCGCGCTCATAGAGAAACGAGCGCGCTTCCTCGCTGACCACCCAAATTTCATCACACCGGTTGAAAAAATCGAACGCAAGATATTTCGAAAGCTGTTTCTGCTGCTCGTCCTTCTGGCTGAGTAAAAACTCCCGAATATACTTCGTGTGAAACGTGCCCACCAGCGGCACATGACACTTGTCCGCAAGACGAACGGCCTCCATTCCCGCGGAACCGGGGCTGTGCGCATGCACGATGTCAAACGTTTGCGCATTGGCGCGCGCCAGATAATGCATATCCAGCGCCGCGGCGGTCGCGCGATATTGCGGCGTGCCCGGCAGGCTCAGCGCGATATAATCCAGAATTTCATACGGCAACCTGCCGCGATATCCCTGCGTCACGAGCGGGGTGACGACATATACCTCATGTCCAAGCGCGCAGAGTTCACGCGCGTATGCATTTACCACGCGGCTCACGCCGTCGGTAATCGGGTAAAACAGATCGGAGCATTGCGCAATTTTCAGCATAAAAGTCTCCTCCTTTCGCTATTCTATCACAGCGCTCTTGCACCCGCCACATGCATGTATTCCAAGCAGATTTACTTTACGGAAACGCGTGTGTCATGTATACTAAGCAAAAGAAATTTTCTTCTTGGGGGAATTGAAAACCGTGGAGACGCAAAGAGGCAAGCAACAAACGATGTCCGAGTTTCTGGCGCCGAGCAAATCGTATCGCGTTTGGCTGATCATCATGGCGGCGTTGCTGTCGCTCATGATCATCGGAATGGCATACGAGTTCAACAAACCAAAGGCGGACCCGGTCCGTATGACGACGCAACTGAGCTCCGATACCTACAGCTATCTGGATATCTCTTTGGTTTCCGATTGGCTGCTCAAGGTGACGGGCGATAGCAATTATACGATCTATGAGGCGATGGACCCCGACGGTAACTGGTTTTTGATTACGCTGGATGACGACGCGTTTGCTACCCTCTCCGCCCAGCAGGACGCCTATAACGTTTACTATTCCGAAAATTCTCAAAACTTTGTCTTGCCAAGTCCGGTTCGCCTGACCGGAGTTACGCATCTGATGGATTCGGACGACGTGTCTCAGATCGCGTCGATCTTCGATAACACGACCGCGGCACAAATCACCGAATTTTACGGAGCAAACTATTTCGGCACAGGCGAAAACAACCAGAGCGACGGCGTGTACGGCTATGTGCTTGGTCTGATCTTCTTCGGGATGTTCTTCCTGATCCTCTTGATCAATACAAGCGCGGTTCGAAAGAACTATCGCAAGAGCGAATCGCGCCTCTACGAACTGGGTAAATTGGACGAAGCGGAAGCGGAATATTCCGCGCCGGAGAGCTTCCGTTACCCGAAATCCAAACTGATCCTCTCCAAACAATTTGTGTTTTGCGGCGTGAGCGGCTGGATCGTGCCTTATGAAGACATCGGCTGGGCCTATCAGCGCACACAGCGCAGCTACGGAATCCCGGTCTCCAAACAGATCGTTGCGGGATTGAACAACGGCAAGACGGTCGTCCTCGCGGCAAAAGGCGTGAACGACGCGGTGCTGACCGACGCCGCGCGCGCCATCTATACGGCGAACCCGAATTGCCTGATTGGTTACTCGTTTGACAACATCAAGCTTTACAAGCAACGCGTGAAAGAGTATAAACTCAGCCACCCGAAATAAACAAACGCATATCGAGAGAGGTGATGCATGCATCGCCTCTCTTTTTT
>CAYVAO010000057.1:0-2810 GCA_964448895.1 uncultured Christensenella sp. | reverse complement strand
ACTCGTGTTGATTTATTGGCATCATTCGTTTATATTTAAGAAAGTACCCTGTCTAGCCTTGTAAAAAACAAAAGTACATCTTGAATGGAGGCTTTCTCCCTTGGAAAATAAGAAAATGGATCGCCGCGTTCGTAAAACCCGCATGCAGCTTCGGTCTGGATTGACCCAGCTCATGCGCGAAAAACCGATTAAGGACATCACCGTTCGTGAGCTTGCGCAGCTTGTGGACATCAACCGCTGCACCTTCTACCTGCATTATCGCGATATCTATGATATGGTCGAGCAGGTGGAGCAGGAAGTGTTTGACGAGTTTGAGGCGCTGGTTCGCGCGCACCCCACAGAGGAACTCATGAACAAGCCCATCGCGCTGCTGCTCGATCTGTTCGAATTCTTTGCCGCAAACGCCGATCTTTGCGCCGCGTTCCTCGGCGGAAACGGCGATATGGCCTTTTTCAACAAGCTCATCGCCCTGATTCGCGATCGCGTGGTGGAATCCTGGCTACGAGAGCAGAAAAAAGACCCGGATCAGTTTGACTATTACTTCTCGTTTCTTGCCTCCGGCTTCATCGGCATCATCCGCGAATGGTTCCAGCGGGATATGAAAGAGACCCCCGTGCAGATGGCTTCCATGGCGGAGCAACTCGTGCTCTACGGTCTCGGAAATTGAGCTATTTATTCACGTTGCGTTTCTAAACGTAGTGTAAAATGATGCGATGTAAAATGATTTTGAAACGAAGATTTGTAAGGAAATAAAAAACGACATGAAAGAACACACGCCATCCAAAAAACCAATCTACTATTATACGATCATCGCCATGATCGTGCTGCTGTTGCTCAATGCATTCGTCTTTCCGCAGCTGATGCAAAACGAAGTGAAGGAAGTCGGCTATAACGAATTTCTCACCATGATTGACAGCGGCAAGGTGGACGAAGTCTCCCGCGATGAGACCACCCAAACCATCACCTTCACCAGCAAGCAAAACGGAGATACGCTCTATTATAAAACGGGCATCTGGCCGGATGAAACACTGGTCGATCGCCTCGACAAAGCGGGCGTCAAGTTCACCGCAAGCATTCCGACGCAAGCTTCCCCGCTGATGACCTTTTTACTCAGTTGGCTGCTGCCGATTCTGATCTTTGTCGGCCTTGGTCAACTGCTGATGAAGCGCATGCAAAACGGCATGCCCGGCGGCATCGGCAACGCGCTCTCTTTCGGCAAATCCAACGCGAAAATCTATGTGGAGGCGCAGACCGGCAAGACGTTTAACGACGTAGCGGGTCAGGACGAAGCAAAGGAAGCGTTGCTGGAGATCGTAGATTTTCTGCATAACCCCGACCGCTACGCGGAGATCGGCGCAAAGCTGCCTAAGGGCGCGCTGCTCGTCGGCCCTCCGGGTACGGGCAAAACGCTGCTCGCCAAGGCGGTCGCCGGCGAAGCAAACGTGCCGTTTTTCAGCATCTCCGGATCGGAGTTTGTCGAGATGTTCGTCGGCATGGGCGCGGCTAAGGTGCGCGACCTCTTCTCCCAGGCGGAGCAGAAAGCGCCCTGCATCGTGTTTATCGACGAAATCGATACCATCGGCAAGCGCCGCGACAACGGACTTGGCAGCAACGACGAGCGCGAGCAAACGCTCAACCAGCTGCTCACCGAGATGGATGGTTTCGACGCGCGCAAAGGCGTCGTCATCCTCGCCGCAACGAACCGGCCGGACTCCCTCGACCCCGCGCTGCTGCGTCCCGGTCGATTTGACCGCCGCATCCATGTGGAGTTACCGGACCTTAAGGGTCGCACGGATATTCTCAAGGTGCATGCACGCGGTGTGAAGATTTCCGACGCGGTCGATTTTGAAGCCATCGCGCGCGCAACCAGCGGCGCCTCCGGCGCGGACCTCGCCAATATCATCAATGAAGCGGCGCTGCGTGCCGTTCGTATGAAGCGCGACACCGTCGAGCAGGCGGATTTGGAGGAGAGCGTCGAGGTGGTCATCGCGGGCTATGCGCGAAAGAACGCCGTCATCTCGCCCAAGGAAAAGCGCATCGTCGCGTATCACGAGATCGGACACGCGTTGGTTGCTGCCACGCAGACGGAGAGCGCGCCGGTACATAAGATCACCATCGTGCCGCGCACCAGCGGAGCCTTGGGCTACACCATGCAGGTGGACGAGAGCGAACACTATCTCATGACCCGCGAGGAAGCGGAGAATAAGATCGCTACCCTCACCGGCGGCAGAGCCGCGGAAGAGACCGTGTTTGGCACCATCACCACTGGCGCCAGCAACGATATCGAGCAGGCGACGAGAATCGCGCGCGGAATGGTCGTTCGCTACGGCATGAGCGATGCATTCGGCATGGTAGCACTCGAATGCCAGAATAATCCGTATCTGGCGACAGACGGCGCTATGACCTGCTCTTCGGACACGGCGGCGCGCGTGGACGCGGAGGTTATCGCCATCGTGGAGCGCGCGCACAAGCGTGCAAGAGAGATTCTTAAGCAGAACGAATCCGCGCTGCATACGCTCGCGGAGCATCTGCTAGAGCGCGAAACCATCACCGGCGAAGAGTTCATGCAGCTACTGAAAGAGGTTTCGCCGGAAGCCATTCCGCAAATCAACGCATAACCGGATTTCTCACGGCAGGCGGCGCAACAGCCGCCTGTTTTTATGCCATCCGTCGCAAAAATGTGAAAATATTGTGGAAGCGCGCGTCTATGCTTGAAAACAGTTTTCCGGCGTAGTATGCTAGTTTAGCACTCGATTGAATTGAGTGCTAACAACAAATTTGCATTTCATGACGGAGGCGCACTTTTCATG
>CAYVAO010000056.1:8037-8490 GCA_964448895.1 uncultured Christensenella sp. | reverse complement strand
TTCGTCATAAACGGCGGAAGCATGAACAGGCCCTCGCGCTTTCTATGGAGGTCCCATTCTTTGCCTGCGCCTAAATGATCCATCAATGAATGATAGTTTTTCTGTGTGATCAAGCCCACGCTGGTCACGCCCGTGTTGACCAGGTCGGAGAGGATGAAGTCGATGCAGCGATATCTGCCGCCAAACGGCACTGCGGCGACCGAGCGCGAAAGCGCGAGATCCCGCAGCAGCGGATTGGTTTCTCCCGTATATATGAGGCCAAACGCGTTACTTGTCATAGCATCTTCCTCCGCTTGCGTCTTCTGTCGCGACCGTGCCCTGCGGCAGGTATGCGCCCTGCTGAATGCTGATATCGTTGCCGACCAGCGTAATCGTACCGGTCAGCGAATTATCCACGCGATCACCCAGCCGCAGCTCTCCGCCGATGATCGAGTCTTCCCCGATCACGGAGTT
>CAYVAO010000056.1:0-8027 GCA_964448895.1 uncultured Christensenella sp. | reverse complement strand
CGCCGGGAAAGATGACGGAATCATACACCTCAGCCTCCGCATCCACGGAAACGTTGGAAAACAGTACGCTGAGATGCACTTTTCCTTCCACACGGCAGCCTTCTGTCACGAGGCTCTGCGTAATCGCGGCATTTGCGCCAACGTAGTGCGGCGGCATGATCGGGTTGCGGCTGTAAATTCTCCATTGCGGATCGTTGAGCACGAGTTTCGGCGGCGTGGAGATGATATCCATGTTCGCTTCCCACAGGCTCTGTATCGTTCCGACGTCCTTCCAATAGCCTTTAAACGGATAGGCGTACACCGCCTCGCCTCCGTTGATAAAGGCCGGGATAATGTCGTTTCCAAAGTCGTTGGTCGAATCCGGATTGTCGTCGTCGATTCGCATGCGCTCTTTCAGCGCACGCCAATTGAAGATGTATATGCCCATCGAGGCCTTGTTGGATTTCGGTTGTTTCGGCTTTTCTTCAAAGGATGTGACGCGTTCGAATTCATCGGTGTTCATGATGCCGAAGCGGTGCGCTTCTTCCATCGGCACCGGCAGCACCGCAATGGTCGCCACAGCGCCTTTTTCAATATGATAGCGCAACATTGCGCCGTAATCCATTTTGTAGATGTGATCGCCGGAGAGGATGAGCACATAGTCGGGATCGTACTGGTCGACAAACTCGCGGTTTTGATAGATCGCATTCGCGGTGCCGGAATACCATCTGCCGTCCGCGCCCGTCACATAGGGCGGAAGCACGAACACGCCGCCGTTCATGCGGTCAAGGTCCCAGTGTTGACCGGTGCCGATATAGCTGTTGAGCGCGAGCGGCCGGTATTGCGTGAGCACACCTACCGTATCGATATCCGAATTGACGCAATTGCTAAGCGGGAAATCGATGATGCGGTACTTACCGCCAAAGGGAACCGCTGGCTTTGCCATGCTGGATGTGAGCACGCCGAGGCGGCTTCCCTGGCCTCCGGCGAGTAGCATTGCCACAATCCGTTTCTTCATGCGTCGTCCTCCTGTTTTTCCTGAACTTTCGGCAGGGGTTTCGGGGTAATTTGATAACAGACCGCGCCAAACGGCGGCAATCTCAGGCGTATGCGGCAGGGGTGCTCGCCATACGGCTCGTAGACCGACAGCGTCGGCGCATTGGGATAATCTCCCGTGCCGCCGTAATAGGGCGCATCGGAAGAAAACACCTCGGTATACAGGCCATATCTCGGCACGCCGATCATGTAGTCCAGCCAAGGTTGCGGCGTAAAGTTAAACGCCCAGAACAACACGTTTCCGTCCCGGTCGATGCGCATAAACGACAGAATCGAGTGAATGTTATCGTCCACGCCGCACCAGCGGAAGCCGGCCCAGCTATCGTCGATTTCGAACATCGGCGGGTTATCCAGATAAAAATGGTTGAGATCGTGTACATACAGCTGCATCTCGGAATGCTTGGGATAGTCCAGCAGGAACCAATCGAGCGAATCGTCTTCCTTCCACTCGATATACTGCCCAAACTCACAACCCATAAACATCAGTTTCTTACCGGGATGCGCATATTGATAGGCGTACAGCAGCCGAAGCTGCGCGAACTGCTGCCAGTAATCGCCAGGCATTTTACTTAGCATGCTCTTTTTGCCGTGGACGACCTCGTCATGCGAAAACGGCAGCACATAATGCTCCGAAAACGCATAACACAGCGAAAACGTCAGTTTATCGTGGTGATACTTTCGATAGATGCTGTCCATGCCCATATAGGTGAGCATGTCGTTCATCCAGCCCATGTTCCACTTATAGGCAAACCCCAGCCCGTCTTCTGAAACAGGGCGGGTGACATACGGATATGCGGAGCTTTCCTCGGCAAAGAGCATCTTGCCGCCTTCAAGCTTATTGACCGCGGAGTTGAGCTTTCGAAAGAACGCAACCGCGTCAAGATTGTCGTGTCCGCCATAGCGGTTGGGCAGCCATTCGCCAGGGCCTTTGCCAAAGTCGAGGTAGAGCATGGCGCTCACCGCGTCGACCCGCAACCCGTCAAAATGAAACTCCCGCAGCCAATACATCGCGCTCGAGATCAGGAACGACTGCACCTGCGTCTGCTCAAAATTGAACAAGAGCGTTCCCCACTGCGGCATCTCGCCGCGCCGTGGATCGGGGTGCTCAAACAGCGGCGTACCGTCAAAGAGCCGTAGTCCGTGCGCATCTCGCGTAAAGTGCGCGGGTACCCAATCCATGATCACGCCAATGCCCGCATTGTGCGCACAATCGACGAGGTACATCAGTTCCTCCGGCTCGCCATAGCGCGCCGTGGCGGCGTAGTATCCCGTCACCTGATAGCCCCAGCTCGGATCGTATGGATATTCCATCAGCGGCATAACTTCGATATGCGTATAACCCATGTCGACCACATAGTCGATGAGCTCTTCCGCCAGTTCGTGATAACCTAACCCCTGTTTCCAGCTGCCAAGGTGCACCTCGTAGATGTTCATCGGCTGGCTGTAGGAATCGCGGCTTTCACCCCGGCAATCCAAATAATCCTCATCGGACCATTCGTAATACGGCATGTCGCCGACGACCGAAGCCGTACCGTGCGCCTCCGCACGGAACGCGAACGGGTCAGCTTTCATGATCAGCTCGCCGGTGTTGGTTAAAATTGCATATTTATAGAGATCTCCGGGCTGCGCCACGCCGATCGCAATTTCCCAAACGCCGGTTGTACCGACGCGTTCCATCACGTCGGCCTCCGGATTCCAGAAATTGAATGTGCCCACGACGCTGACCTGCTCCGCATTGGGCGCCCAAACAGAGAAACGGAACACCCGTTCTCCAAATTCGCCGACGCCTTCGTGGCAACCGAGCTCTAAATATGCCGCCGTAGAAACGCCACGGTTAAAGTAATAGAGTGCTGTTTCGTCCGAAAATCTGCTCATCTATGCTACCCCCGGGTACTAGGCTACCAATTTCGACCTGTATGATCAACGCTTTGGCTGGTCAAGTTATACATTGCTTTTCTGTCATCATACCATCATTTTCGGGCAAAAGGAACATGTATCTGGCGGATTGCTGTCAGAATACGTGCATTTTACATGCTGTTAATGAAATATTCCTTTCGCGGCAGGAACTCCATCTATGTTTGAAAAGCATCCGAAATCGGGTTTTATCGCGCATCTTTCGCAACGAAAATTGAAAAAGTGCGGCTTATTGCTTGCTGATTCGCTCCGCAGACGAACCCGTTGTGATATAATGCATCCAATATCGCGCCTGACCGGGTGCAAATTGTGAAAACCGGGGTTCGTGAATGGAAAACCTGATACTCTCGTTTAATGTGGTCGCTCCCTTGATGATCTATATGCTCATCGGCGTGCTGTTGCGCAGAACCGGCGTCGTCACCGAGCAGCTCATGCGAGACGCAAACAAAATCGTTTATTACGTCACTTTGCCGTTGATGTGCTACCGCGCAATTGCGGCGGCGAATATCGACGCGATGTTTGAAACACCGTTCTTGCTGTACATGGCGATCGGCATTTGCGTCGTATTCGCGCTGTCCGCGCTGATCGTTCCGTTGTTTTCCAAGGATAACCGTCGGCGTGGCGTGCTGATCCTCGGCGTGTTTCGCTCCAACGACGCAATCTTTGGTCTCGCCGTTGCGGCGGCTCTTCTGGGTGAAAACAATCTTGGTATGATGTCCATCGCGATTTCACTCTCCGTTCCGCTATTCGGTATTCTCGCGGTCATCGCGATGGAGCGCTACCGCGGCGAGCGAGTGCATTTTGGAACCGTGCTTCTTCGCGTGCTGACAAATCCGATCATGATCTCCTGTTATGCAGGATTTATCGTGAACCTGTTGAATATCGAGTTTCCCGCCGTTATCCAAAAACCCATTGACACGCTCGCGTCTGTGACCACGCCTCTCGCGTTTGTGCTGCTTGGCGGCACGATCTCCCTTTCCGCAGTAAAGAAAAATCGCGCAGCAATCACCGCGATTTCGATTTTAAGGCTTTTTGTTGTGCCAATCGTGACCGTAGGCTCACTTCTCCTGTTGGGTTTTCGCGGGGAGCACATCGTCGTCTCGCTCATCATCTTTGGCGCACCGGTTGCGATGCTCACCTATTCGATGGCGGTCGGCATGCAGGCGGACGACGAACTGGCGGGAACGCTGGTTGCGGTCACCAGCGTGCTCTCGATTCTATCGATGTTTCTGTTTATCTTCTTCTTGAAGCAATTTGCGTTTATTTGATAGTGATAGCGTTCTTGCTTGTCTATGAGAGATTACTATATTACGTGAGGACAAACGATGACAAAGCGATTGTATGACTTGGACAGCCACCAGACCGAGACCGAATCCAGGGTTGTCTCCTGCGTTCCCGCGGGAGAGCAGTTTGACGTCGTGCTGGATCAAACCGTGTTCTTTCCGGAAGGCGGCGGTCAACCCAGCGACACCGGCACACTGGGCGAAGCGAACGTATCCCACGTTCGAGAGGAAGACGGCGAAATCTATCACCGCGTGGATCGCCCGCTCGCAATCGGTGCAGTCGTTTCGGGCAAGATCGACTGGGCGCGCCGCTTTGACCTGATGCAGCAGCACACGGGCGAGCACCTGCTCTCGTTTTCGTTTTACGAGCTGTTTTCGGCGAGCAACGTCGGCTTTCACCTTGCGCTGGACTATGCGACAATCGACTTTGACAAGCCGGTCACGCACGAACAGATCACGGAAGCAGAGTTGCTTGCAAACCGCTTTGTTTGGAAAAATCTGCCCGTTCACGCAACGTTTTACGACAGCGAGGAAGACGTTCGCGCTTTGCCGCTTCGCAAGCACGCAGAAGGACTTGTTCCTCCGATCCGCATCGTCGGCGTCGAAGGTGCGGACCTTTGCACCTGCTGTGCGCCGCACTGCAGCAAGACGGGCGAAATCGGCTCCATCTTCGTCGCCGACGCGAGCAGCTATAAGGGCGGCACACGCATCACGTTTTTCTGCGGCGAGCGCGCGCTGAAACTCCATCGCGCGCAGCACGACGATCTGGATGTGATCGCGCGGCGCTTTTCCTGTCAGCGGGAGGCTGCAGTCGGCGCGGTCAAAAAGCTATCGGACGATTACGGCGCACTGAAGAAAAGCGAACGCGAACTCGCCAAATCGCTCAACGGCTATATGGCGACAGAGATGCTGGAAAACGCTGCGCAGGCGGGTAAATACCGCGTGGTGACCCGCTTACTCTCCGGTGTGGATGCGGGTCGGCTCAAAGACCTCGCGCAGGCGGCATCTGCGGAAAAAACGCTCGCGCTCCTATTGAGCGAGTGCGACGGAAGGCTCCTTTACGTTCTCTCGACAGGAGCAGGATTCCCGCTGGACGTCTCCGAACTCATACCCGCGGTCAACGCGGCTCTGGGCGGCAAAGGCGGCGGCAGAGGTACCCTTGCGCAGGGAACGTCCGCTACGATCTCCGGCTCTGTCGAGGCGCTGGAACAGATCAAGAGCTATTTCGTCAAGCGGCTCTCCGATCAGCGATAGGCAGCAAAAGCGCAAAAAACCGAATACAACAAACAAACTGCCCGCTTTTCAGCAGGCAGTTTGTTTCGTTTGCTGTGTTTTACAGCCCTTTAAACAGCGTTCCGAGGAACAGCAAGCCGTAAGCCGCGGTCATGACCCAGAAATCATATTGCTTCACAAAACTCCCGACAACGGGGATGCCGACGTACTTGCTCGCAATTGCGAGTCCCGCAAGAATCAAAGCAAGCAGCCAAATGAGAAATTTCGGTGCACTTAGTTTCATAAATTGTTTCCTCCCTGTTGATGATGATTGAATTGTAGCAGATTCACTTGCTCTTTTCCGGATGTTTGTCACATACCGTCTTTCTTTTGCATCAAACGAAAAAAGGGTCGCCCTCTGCGGAAGGCAACCCTCTTGGTTTGATGTTATAGCATTTTGACAAAACAGCGGCGGCGCTTGTGCTGAACGCCCTGGAACCGCTCCCACTGCTTGAGAATATGGTCGTTGATCTCCAGCATCGGCCCCGTCTCGGCGTAGCGAACACCCGCCTTAATGAGCTTATGTTGCATGTCGTCGAGGATGACGGCGTTTACGCCCTGTCCTTGCAGGTCCGGCCGCACCGCAATGAGCAGCAGATCGACCGTGTCGTTTTTGCCCTTGAGCGCCTTTAATAGGCGAATCCAGCCAAACGGCAGTGTCTTGCCCTTCATCTTTTGCATCGCGTTGTCCAGACGAGGGCAGCATATGCCGAAGGCGACCATCTCGCCCTCTTCGGTGTAGACAAACGACGGGGTGCGCCGCGCCACCATCGGGCGGAACTCGCCAACGTACTTCGTAATCTGCGCTTCCGTGAGCGGAATCATGCCGAAGAGCGTGTACGCACGGTTGTAGAGCAGGAACATATCTTGGATCAGTTCTTTTAAGGGTTTATCGCCCATGTTGACCACGTGCAGTTTTTTGCGTTTCTTCACATAGTCCGAGACGCGGGTGATGCCCTCGATCGGCTCGGTCGGAATCGTCAGCCGCATCTCCATCCAGTCCACCTGCTTGCTGTAGCCACGCCGCGTGAGCTGGGTTAGATAGTACGGATGGTCGTAATAGGTGTCGAACAGGCTCAGTTGATCAAACCCTTCAATCAGCATGCCCTCGCGATCCATGTCCGAAAATCCTAACGGTCCGTGCATCGCCTGGCAGCCGAGTTCCCGCGCCCAGCCTTCCACCGTGTCAAACAGTGCGTCAACCACCTCGTCGTCGTCGATGAAATCCACCTGCGTGAAGTTCATATACTTGCGGTCGAATGACGCGTTTGCGCGGTCGTTGAGAATTCCCTGAATGCGGCCGACGATCTTATCGTCGCGATAGGCGAGGAACGCCTTTGCCTGGCAAAACGCGAATGCCGGATTTTTATCCTTCTGCATATCGGCAACCTGGCTCGCCAGAATGTCCGGCACATAGTAGGGATTTCCTTTGTAAAGCTCGAGCGGAAATTCCATGAACTTGACCAAATCTTTTTTGGTCACGGCTTCTTTGATCGTTACCACCTATTCCATCCCCCTGATGATTCAATTTTTATTCGTTCTTCTTGACGGTATCGTCCGGCTCCGCGGAGGCAGGCTGCTGCGCTTTGAGTGCCGCGGCTTTTTTACGCTTGTTTTTCTTGTGTGCAATGATCGGAAGTCCGATCAACAGGAATAGCACGCCTGCGGGAATCACAGCAACGGCAAGGAAAATGCCGATTGCTCCAATCGCGTTGACCACAAAGCGAATGCTGTTTTGGAATCCTCTGGTCATCCTGCTCCAAACGTCCGAAGCTTTCCAAAGCTGAATCAGATCGTTTTCGCCTTCCACCGCAGTCTTAGGCGTGCGGTTGATGGTGATGTTGAGCGTTGCGTAAGAAACAAGGTTGTCCCAAAGATTGATTTGCGCGGTGTAGCTCTCGATATCCGCGCGCACGCTCGTCAGGCTCTGCCGAACCGCGAGGATGTCCTCCACCGTTTCACACTTGGCGAGGATTTCCAGAAGCTGCTGCTCCTCGGCCTTTGCGTTTTTCAGCCGCGCCTGCATATCGTAATAGGATTGCGAGATATCGTCCGAGCTCAGGCGATAATCGTTTACCTTGCCCAGCGCGTTTGCGGCGGTGACCAGCGCTTCGAGTTGATCCGCAGGAACCTTCAGCGTGGTGTACGCGTAGTTGGTGCCTTCGTCGTCCGTTGTCGAATACGAACCGGAGACATAACCGCCGAGCGATTTCGTCTTTTCGAGCAAAACGTTGAGTGCCGCAGCGGGATCATCCACCGTTACGGTCATGTCCGCGTTATACACGATCTTTCGCACGTCAAAGTCGCCGGGCTGGCCGCCGGTTTGCTGCTCGGTTGTCGTTGCTTCGCCGGAATACGCAGCTTCGCTGGAAAACGTTGCTTTGCTTGCCTCATCCGCCGCCATGTCATACGTTCCGCTGGCGGGTTCCGCATACGAGATGCTCTCTTGCGTACTGTTCCTTGCGGCGCATCCAATCGTGGTTAACAGCACTGTGCAAAGAACGAGCGCAATCAGGGTGCGTT
>CAYVAO010000055.1:0-8502 GCA_964448895.1 uncultured Christensenella sp. | reverse complement strand
CGCGTTGCCATGAAAAACGCGGAAAAGCTCGCGCTCGGCATGGCGGGCATGATCAACACCGTTGCGAAAATCTTTGCGCCGCTGGTTTGGCTACTGACCGTTTCCACCAACGGAATCCTCAGGTTGCTTGGTGTCGATCCCAACGCGGAGCACGCAGAGGTCACCGAGGATGAGAGACGCATGAGGGTGGCCGTGGGCTCCGAAAAGGGGACCATCGAACCCAACGAAAAAGAGATGATCCACAATGTGTTCGAGTTTGACAACGTCTCTGCGGAGGATATCCTCACGCACCGCACGCAGGTGGACATCCTCTGGCTCGACGAGAGCGACGAAGACTGGGCGGAGACCATCCACACGACGCGCCATTCGTTTTACCCGATTTGCCGCGACAGCTCGGACGACGTGGTCGGCATTCTCGACGCGAAGACATATTTTCGCCTGAATGACCATGCGCGGGATACCGTGATGGATCAGGCGGTGCAGCCGCCGCGCTTTGTGCCGGAGAGCATCAAGGCGGACGATCTCTTCCTCGATATGAAGCGCAGCCGCAACCACTTCGCGGTGGTGATGGACGAATACGGCGGCATGTGCGGCATCGTGACCATGAACGACCTCATCGAAGTCATCGTTGGCGATATCGATGAGCAGGAGGACGGGGAAGAGCAGATCATCACTACGGTTTCGGAAGGGGTCTGGCGTACGCACGGCTCCGTTCCGCTGGAGGATATCTCCGAAGCGATCGGCTGCCCGCTGCCGACCGACGAATATGATACGCTCAACGGCCTCGTCTTCAGCGTGCTCAACGAGATACCGGAGGATGGAACGGTGTTTGCCGTAGACGCGGATTGCCTGCATATCGAAGTGCAGGAGATGAAGAACCACGGCATCGAGCGCGCGGAGATATCGATACTTCCGCAGGAGACATCAGCGGCCGAACCCGTGAAGTAATCGCATAGCGCAACAAATCGCATACCAATCAAAAGCCCGATTCTTATAACAGAACCGGGCTTTGTTTTGCCATTTTTTTCTTATTATTATGATAGATCTGTTTTGCGGGAGATTACGGTAACAGCGCCTGCATCCGATCCCAGGATTGCTCCATTTCTTCCACCAGTCGAAACTGGGTGCGCGCGCGGTCTAGGTTTTGTTCCGGACTCGAAACATGGTAGTAGACATCACCGTTGAGATGATCCGTGAGAAAACGCATGCCGCACTCCAGCGTCATCATCTTTGCGCCAACGCGCAGCATCGCGATCTCCGTTTTCGTCAGGCTCTCGCCACAGGTGGAGAGATATCCTTTTAAATAAGTTTCGTACAGATCCAAATCGAAATGCACCTTCGATAGATCCCGCTCGTCTTCTGCGGCGGTAGAGGCGCCGAAGCGAACCGCGTCGCCAAAGTCATTGACCGAAAGACCGGGCATGACGGTGTCCAGATCGATCACGCAGAGCGCGTTGTTGGTTTTCGCGTCAAAGAGTACGTTATTGATCTTTGTGTCGTTGTGCGTCACCCGAAGTGGCAGCTCGCCCGCGGCTTGCAGATCGGTCAGCGTATGCGAAAACGGCTCCCGCTCGCGGACAAAATCGATCTCGCGCATCACCTGCTCGCGGCGGTTTGCGGCGTTATTCTCCACCGCGCGGTAAAACGCCTCGTATCGCGCGGGGGTATCGTGAAAATGCGGAATGGTCTC
Source organism: uncultured Christensenella sp. (assembly GCA_964448895.1). Taxonomy (GTDB): domain Bacteria; phylum Bacillota; class Clostridia; order Christensenellales; family CAG-138; genus UBA7703. Next base: position 6,812 of record CAYVAO010000055.1, on the reverse strand, counting down.
GACCAGTTGCGTCGCGGGAAAATCCGCCAGTTGGTTTTGAAAGCGACCAAACGCAACCGCGCTCTCGTAAAACAACGCACGGTCGGCTGACTGGTAGCAGACGCTGTCCTCGACCAATTCATACACGCGCCAGTACGCGCCGCCGTCCACCGCGTAGCTAAGACCTTCGTGCGTCGGCACCAGCTGAAGCACCCCGCGCGGATCGGATACCTTTGTGCGCAGATGCGCGGTGACCAGTTCGATGTTGCGCATCAGCGCCTCTGGTTCGCGAAACACGTTTGTATTGATGTGCTGGAGGATATAGCGCGTGCCGCTTTCGCAAACGACGAGCTGTGTGCCGTTGATATGTCCGCTGCCATAGGGTTCGCAGGAGACGGGCGCGCCGGAAAGCGCGAAGCAAGAGAGCACGGAATGCATGCCTGACGGTTCCTCCGATTGTAAAGATATCAGCTTTGCCAATATTGGCCTGATTATTTTAATAAAGATAGTTCAGAGCGACTGTTATTCTTTGCTAAACAGCGCTTTCAGACCCCGAATGAACGCATGGTTGAAGAAATGGACGATGCCTTCGATTTGGAGCGGCGAAAAATCGGACTCCGAACTCATCAGCCTGAGCGGCGTGGTGTAGAGAATGTGGTCGACAATGCCGCCGTCGATTTCGTTGGTACCCGTCGCCTGCTCGGCAACCTTTCTGCCGATGGAGACCAGAAGCCGCCCAAGCAGCGTATGCTGCACCTCGCTGAGGGTGACGTTCATGGTGTGCTTTTCGCCCTTTTGCCGCTCGCGCGCGGGGATTTCGCGACCGAGCACCGCGGCAAACGCGCCGTCCGGCACGTCGATTCCACGGGAGAGGTCGTAATAGCAGGCGGCGTCCGCGCGGTGATCCGGCACGTGCGCGTCCGCATCCGGCGCGGCGGTGATGCCGGCACGCAGACAAATCTCCCGGCTGGATGCGGAGACGCGGATTTCGTAAGCGCCGCCTTCCACGCGCCAGTCTTGATTCGCCACATCATAATAGCACAAATCACGCCGCGTGAGCGCAAATGAAACAGATTTTGTTTCGCCGGGTGCGAGAAAAATCTTCTCAAACCCTTTTAGCTCCTGCTCCGGAGTGAACATCACGCCGGAACGATGGGCAACATAGAGCTGCGCCACCTCCGCGCCCGCAACGTCTCCTGTGTTGGTGACGTCGAACGACACGGTCAGCGTCTCGTTGGAGTCGAGCTGCGTCGCGCTCAGTTGCAAATTAGAATAAGAAAAAGAAGTGTAGGAAAGCCCGTATCCGAAGGGGTAACGGACGGCCTTTTGCGCGGTGTCGTAATAACGGTAGCCGACAAAGATGCTCTCGCGGTATTCCACTGTGCGCGTGTACCCCGGAAAGTACGCGTGGCAGGGCGTATCGCTCAAGTGAACGGGCCAGCTCTCCGCGAGCTTGCCGCCGGGGCAAACAGCGCCCGTGACCAGATCCGCCACCGCGCCGCCGACCGCCTCGCCGCCGAGATACATCAACAGAATCGACTTCGCGCTCGCCTCCCAGTCGAGATCGACCACGCTGCCGCAGGCAAGAATGACCGCGACGTTCGGGTTGACCGCGTATACACGCCGGATCAGCTCCGTTTGGTTGAGCGGCATGGCGAGCGACTCGCGGTCAAATCCTTCGGACTCGTAGCGATCCGGCAGACCCGCGTAGACGAGCACTGCGTCCTTGCCGCGCGCGAGATCGCAAGCCGTCTGAATCAGCGCCTCATCCGGCGCGTCCTCCTCCGCGCGATACCCTTCGGCAAACGCGGCGTTTACGCCGAGCTTGAGCAGCTCTTCATATGGGCTTTCGATGGTGAGCGGCTGCACCTTGCTGCTGCCCGCGCCTTGATAGCGCGGCTCCTTTGCCAGCGCGCCGAGCACGGCGACGCTCGCGTCCGCTTTGAGCGGGAGGAGCCGATCTTCGTTCTTTAGCAGTACGGCGGATTGCGCCGCTGCGGACCGCGCAAGCAGATGATGCGCGTTTGCGTCATACGGCACGGTTTCGCGCGCTTTTGCCCGCTCCACCAGCGCGACGACGCGCGCCGCGCAACGGTCTACGTCCTCTTCCCGCAGGGTTCCCGCGGCGACCGCGCGCTCGATCTGATGATCGTGATACGGACCTATATAGGGCATCTCCAAATCCAACCCGGCGGAAACGCCGAATAAACGATCGTTGACCGCACCCCAGTCGGACATCACCAACCCGGTGAAGCCGAACTTTGTGCGCAACACGTCGGTCAGCAGCCAGCGGTTATCGCTCGCGTTCACACCCTTAACGCGATTGTAGGAGCACATGACCGTCCTGGGTTGCACGCGCTTGAGCACGCGCTCGAAGGAGGAGAGATACTGCTCATTCATCGCGCGCTCGTCCACAACCGCGTCCGTGGTCAGGCGGCGATATTCCTGGTTGTTGAGCGCAAAATGCTTCATCGAGGTGCCGACGCCCTTGCTCTGTACGCCTTCGATATAGGAAGCTGCGAGCTCGCCGGAGACGACGGGGTCTTCGCTAAAATATTCAAAATTTCTTCCGCAACGCGGGCTTCTCTTGCAGTTCAGGCCCGGCCCGAGCAGAACGTCCACACCCTCCGCGCGGGCTTCCTCCGCCAAAGCAACGCCGATTTGGCGCAACAGATCGCGGTCAAAGGAACAGGCGGTGGCGCACGCGGTCGGGAAACAGGTGGAGTCGACGGTATAGAGATATTTCTCACCCTCGCGCACCTCTTTGCGAAGCCCGTGCGGGCCGTCCGCGACCATAACCGCGCCAAGACCCACGCGGGGAATCGCCTTCGTGTGCCATTTATCCGCGCCGGAAAGAAGGCTTGCTTTTTCTGAAAGCGTCATCATAGAGACAAGACGATTGACCGGATCAAGCTGTTCCATACCGCACCTCCTGATATTGAAGATAGTATACCACGGTTGTGTGTTTCGCGAAAAGGACTTGCAGTCCAGTTTGCACGTGAGATTGTATCATACGATGTAACAACGATTCAGATCAAAAAAGAGGATAATAAGGCGCAAAAATGCCAGTTTGTGCGTGTTTTTTGAGATAACTGTGAGTTTTTTTACTTTTGTGTGACATGATTAACAAATATTGCACATAATAGGTATTGACAATGTAATACATATGTGATATTTTAGTTGCAGGTTTAGGAGCAACTCCCACGAAAAAGGCAAAACCCGTGAAAGCGGGTGACGCAAAGCTAAAGGGCCTAATGGCGCGCATGTCGTGCCGATGGCAGCCAGATGCCGAATTGAGTGTCCTACCGCATGAATAGACCCGCGCGTAGAAGACGAATTTTGGCAGCTTGGCAATGGAAGGCAGGCAGTCTTATAATTGCTACGTGGCAGGGGACTCCAAACCGAAACGAAAAAATGTTTCGGAGGGGAATATTTATGAAGAAGAGATTGATGGCACTTGTAATCTGCGTCGTGTTGCTGGTTATGGTGATCCCGAGCGTCGCAAACGCGGCAGGGAACGATCCGGCGCCGGTCAGAACGGTTTCCGTGTGGAACGCGCAATATTCGAAAGCGCAGCTTGCAATCCTCGAGCGCATGGTCGCAACGGCGAACCGTCAGATCGAGATTGCGGTGAAATTTGCTCAGTTTACGCCTTGGAATGATGTTGCCTGGCTGCTTGACCTCGTGGATAGCATCGTAGCCCCGGTGTTTGCGTATGCAAATTCTATTGGCGCGATCGTGGTTTGCGAGTATACTAGTTATTATATCGATGGTCAGTATGTATTGGTCGATCCGCTTCGCGTGATCCCGCTCTAAGTCGAACGGTTACGCGCGGCGTGCGGGGAGTAGGCATGATCAAAGCGAGCCATGACTTCGAAGCAATATTTGGAGACCATGCCGCGCGGATGCGCGAGATCTGTCGCGCGATCTATGCTTTACCGGAAGTAGACAAGATTGTTCTCTTCGGCTCCTTTGCCAAGGGCTGTGCGGGATGTGACAGCGACATCGATCTAGCGGTGTTTGTCAAGAATTCGGATACGCGCCTGCTGCGGAGTTTCCGTCAGTTGGCGCGTATTTGTATGAATTCCGAGATAGATATTCAGGTTCAACCGTTTCACACCTATGAATTAGCTACGCCATGTGGTATTATAGAAGAAATTGAAGCGTACGGTTTAGAGCTTTGTCTCTGATTTTTTGTTCCAACCGACAAAACGCTCTGGGTGATGAGATGGACGGCATACAATTTAACAAAAAACTGGCCGCGGGGGAAACCGCTGCGGAAAACGAACCAAGCGCACATCTGCTTGCAAAGCAGGGCGACTTGGAGGTTATGCTGTACCGCATCACGGGTGAGTCTGTGGTTTGGCTGTATCCCGCGACGGACCCGAACGCGATTGAGTATTTCTTTATTCACGAAGGCGGCGTCGATCTCGCGATGAGCGCCGGGTTGCAATCGCTTGGGCGTGGAGAATCGTTGACGGTTTCGGGCCTAGAGGTTGACGTAGCCGTGATGATGCACGGGGATACGGAAATTCTCTATGTGACCAATTGCCCGGCCTACGAGTCCCTGGCGCATATCGACGAGAGCTTACAGGAACTACTCACGCGAATCAACGAAAAAGACCACTACACCTCGCGACACAGCAAAGCGGTGCTACAGTATTCGCTTGCGATCTATGACGCGATGGAAGATCACGGGCCGGACATCCCGCGCGAAGACCTCGCCTTTGCCGCGCTGTTTCACGACGTTGGCAAATGCTTCGTTCCGATGGAGATACTTCAAAAACCGGATCGATTGGAGCAGGCGGAGCTTCGATACATCCTGCGCCATCCCGTCGATAGCGGGCGCATGCTGCAGCCGAAGTTTGGCGAGCAGATCGCGGAGATTGCGCGCAATCACCACGAGCGACTGGACGGCACCGGATATCCGCGCGGACTACGCGAGGAGGACATCAGTCTTTCGTCCCAAATCGTCGCCGTTGCGGATTCCTTTGATGCGATGACCAGCAACCGCGGCTACAATATTGTCAAGACCTTTCAAGAAGCGGCGCAAGAGCTTGTGTCCCTTCCGCATCAATACGACAGCAGAATCACCAGCGTGTTGATGCATCTCGTCAACAGCGGTGCGCTCGAAGAAGGAGGAGCGATCGGAACATGAATAAACAAGAAAAATGCGGATATTGGCTGATGCTATCCGATTATGACATTGGCACCATCGATACGCTGATCAAAGGCGAACGGTGGGTTTACGTGGCTTATCTCTGCCAGCAGGCGGTGGAACGCCAACTCAAGGGCATGTACGTCTACTTTATCGAGACGGAACCGCCGAAGACGCACAACGTCAATTTTCTGTTTTCCAAGATTACGGGCAGCGAAGCGTTTCGCGCGCAGGCGGATATGGCGCTCTTTGAGCAGCGGAAGAACGACTGCGAAGATTTTTTGATGGACGTGATGTTTTACTACATGTCCGACTATCCGTTTTCCTACAAAAATATCGCGACGCGGTTTGTCGACAGCCAGCTTGCCAACGAGCTGCATCAAAAGACGCTGCTCAACGTCGCGTGGTTGCGCTCGTTTTTACCGGAGATCGAGATTCCGAAGATTCCCTCCTGAGCGATATCAACTGAAAAAAATAGCAAAAATAGAATGACGGAAAGATAATAACGAAGAGCATGACAAAGGCCACCTGCAAAGGTGGCCTTGTTGCATGTCTCGATTGTTTGAATACGGGTTATCCCACCGGGGTTGCTTCGGGAATTGGCGTATTGAACGCTTCGGAGCCGGGCTGGCTTGTTTCGTGCGGCTCAACCGTGTCCCGTAAATAATCTGCCCCCTGGTCGAGAAGACCCGCCGCATCCTCCGCAATGCCGGAATCCTGCATGAAATACAAAATCTCCTGCCAGGCCTGCCTGCCGAGTATGCGCAGATTACCGATCAGGCGTTCCAGCTTTCCGCTGAGCAAGTCTTTTCCGTCCAGATAGGTCAGCACCGCCATCAACAAGATCAGCAGCACCACCAAAACGCCGATCAGGCGAAAGATAAACTTCATGATTGATTCCTCCAAAAAATGATACAGGTTAGCAGGGCATCGCTTACCAAATACAGTATACTACGATGCCCGTGTCACTACTGTGAATGTTGTGTTAAATCAAGGGAAGCATTTCGAAACGCGAAAATGCGGGTTAATCGTTATTCGATCGCCAAAAACTCCGTGTTCGCGATGGCGGTTTCGATCATCTGCGTGAAATCGAGCCGCGCTTCGCTCTGGCGGATGTCCTCCAGCTTTGGTCGCGTAACGGGATGCTGCGGCACGAATACCGTGCAGCAGTCCTCAAACGGGAGGATCGAGGTTTCGTAAGAACCCATCGCCTTTGCGCGGGTGACGATCTCTTCCTTGTCAAAGCCGATCAGCGGGCGGAAGACGGGCATCGACACCGCGTCGTTGGTCACGGTCAAGCTCTCGATGGTCTGGCTCGCCACCTGACCGATCGATTCGCCGGTGATGCGCGCCTGCGCGCCGCAGGAGAGCGGCATCGTTTCCGCAATCTGCATCATGAGCCTGCGCATGAGCACCGTGGTTTCGCTCTTGGGGCATTTTTCGTAGATTGCGAGCTGGATTTCGGTAAACGGAACGAGATACAGCCCGACTTCGCCGGCGTAGCTCGCGAGGATGCGCGTTAGGTCGACCACCTTTTCGCGCGCGCGCTCGCTGGTGTAGGGGTAGCTGTAAAAGTGCACGGCGGAGATGCGAACGCCGCGTTTTGCGATCATGTGACCCGCGACGGGGCTATCGATGCCGCCGGAGATGAGCAGCCTCGCGGGTCCGTTGGTGG
>CAYVAO010000054.1:0-8528 GCA_964448895.1 uncultured Christensenella sp. | reverse complement strand
TAAATTCGGACTATATCTGCGCCATCGGCGTATCGATTAACGCGTCCACCATCAACACAAACCTGCTTACAATCGACGGCACCGTTCGAAAATCCGTCTCCAATCGCATCCATGCGAGCGGCTCGGTCGACGAGCTGGTTCGCCAGACGATTGAGACGATTCAGGACATGATCGCCCAGTTTTCCAATCGAAAGATTCTAGGCATCGGCGTCTGCGATCCCGGTCCGGCGCCCGGACACTGGGACGAGGCGGGCGATCTCTTCCCCACACTGATTGCGTTTAACGACTGGGTCAATCATGATCTCAAGGCGATTTTACAGTCGCAGTTTCATCTACCCGTTGCGGTGTTTGCGCGCGGCATTCTCACCTCGATTGCCGAAGAAAAGTTCGGCGCGGCCAAGGGGCTAAAGGACTTCATCTGCCTCGATCTTTGCAACGGCGTTGGCATGAGCTTTTACGTCAACGGCAGCGTGGTGCGCGGAGCCAACAATGTCGCCGGGCAAATCGGAGACACCGTCGTGCACACGAACGAGCGCATTTGCAGTTGTGGTAAGGTCGGGTGCATGGAGGCTTCCGCGGCCTTCCCCGCCGTTCGCGCGAATATTTTAAGCTCGCTAGAGCGCGGCGCATTCTCCGTACTCAACAGCTATTATGACAGCAAGCAAGAGTTGACCGTGCAGGACGTTCGGCGCGCGCTGGACAGCGGAGACAAACTTTGCCGCCACTTCGTCAAAGAATCCACGCAGTTATTGGGCCTTGCGATTGCCAACGCAGTCAACCTATTGGATCCACAGTGTGTTTTTCTCCACGGTTATATGATCGGCCTGGGTGATTATTTTATTAAAAATCTGGAATCCTCCATTCGTGAAAACTGCATGATGGTGTTCAGCAACGTCGACATCAAGGTGCTCTCTTCTTCGTTGGAGGACGATCTGCCGCGCGGTGCCGCCGCCGGCATCTTTGACGATTTTTTGCACACGGATGATTTCAAGTGGGTCAAGAGTCTCAACGTGGAAACATCCTCGTCCTGACGACGCAAGCGAAAAAAAAGCGCAGGTAAGTAACCGGCGTGATTCGCTTTTTTACTTCTCTCCCCGGCGGTTGGGCCTCTTTTGCTCAAATTACAACTCCGCATCTATATTGCAAGCCAAATCAGAAAAGCTTCTATCGCCATGCGGCAGTAGAAGCTTTTTATATGTCGGGTGTTTTTGTTTGATCGAGTATGCTCGATTCTTAACGGGCCGCCGTGACGCAGAGCTCTACGAGGCACTCCGGCCGCGCCATCTGTACGCCGACGCAGGCTCTCGCGGGCGCACAGCCGGGCGCAACCCACGCGTCCCAAACCGCATTGAACGCGGGAAGATTTCGCATATCGGAAAGATAGATCATCACGCTGAGAATCTTGCTCTTGTCCGTTCCCGCGAGCACGAGTAGTCGGTCGATAATGGCAAGCGTATCTTCCGCCTGCGCGCGCATGCCGTCCCGCTCGGTACACACCTGACCCGCAAGATACACCAAATCACCGTAGACGACGATGTCGCTCATGCGCGAATCCTGCTCAAAACGCTGAATCTCCATGGCGCATTCCTCCTTACAGCGTGTCCATGCGAACTTTCGCGATGAATTTGCGAACCTTCGCGGGCTTACCCCAAAGTTGCGCCGCAAGGTGCGCATCCTGCGGAAAGAAGATCGCAATGTGTCCTGCGGGAAAATGTACGCTTGCAACGTCGCGATCGATCCCGAGCATGACGCAATCGTCATCCGCGTCATATTCGGTCAGGATGTTCTGCGCGCTCGCAAACGGCTTGTAATAGAACTTCTCCTCGCCTTCCACAACATACATCACGTCGACGTAGTTTCTGTGCGCTTCCATCTCCACGCCGTCTTCTTCTCCGCCTGTGTAATTCATACCGATGAGAAAGATCTTCTCGCCGTCCAGTTCGGTCTGCTCCGGCAAGTCTTTCCCGTCGTCCAGAAAGCGCTCGTAATATCGCAGAACCTGTTCAATTCCCGCGCCGAGCCCGTAATACTGCTTTGCGTTCTTGATTTGATCGAATACCATATGTTCTCTCCTTTTAATGATGTGTTTATGCTCTTTAAAATTCGTTATTAACCGTTCTTTCGTGCTCTATCGCGCAGCAAACCAAGCCTCACGCTTTTTCCATCCGCAAGACGTGATTGGGCTTGTTTTTTATGAAGCGCTTATTCTTTGACCGCTCCGGAAACCAACCCGCGCATATAGAACTTTTGTAAAAACAGATACAGCGCCGCAACCGGAATGCTAACCAATACCGACGAGGCGAGCACCAGATCCCAGCGGGTGGACGTGCTGGAGTTAAACGCATACATCCTCGGCACCAGCATCGTCTTGGTCGCGTCCGAAATCGTAACAAGGCTCACGAGCAGGTCGTTCCAAATATAGGTGGCGCGCAGGATGATGACCGTTACCGTAATCGTCTTCATCAGCGGCATATAGATGGAAGAGTAAATTTTCCATAATCCGCAGCCGTCCACCACCGCCGCCTCGCTGAGTTCCCGCGGCAGCGTGCGCATAAAACCGGTGTAGAGAAACACCGCAACCGGCAAGGACAGCGCCGTAAAGACAAACGAGGTGCCGAAATAGGTGTTGAGCAGTCCGAGCGTCTTAAGCAGCGGAACGAGCTGGAGTATGATCGCGTGGATCGGGATGCAGATGAGCAGAATCGACGTTAGATAGACCGCTCGCAAAAACTTGGAATTCACCAGCGAAATGGCAAACGCCATCAGCGAACCCAGCACAACGGTCATCGCCGTTGAGAGCAGCGTGATCACAACATTGTTCCAGAGTCCCTCACCAAAGCGAAGAACGGTGATCACCTTGTCATATGCTGCGAGCGTAAACGTCTTCGGGTTAAACGTTAAAAAGTTTCGCTGAATCTCCGCAATCGGCTTAAAGGAGTTCAACAGCGCGAGTATGATCGGAAACAGTACAAACGCCGTGAACAACCCTAGAAAAACGACTGAGACGATATGCCTAATCTGCCAGGAGAGCGAGCGGTCCTTTTTCCGGCGGAGCTGCTGTTGTTCTGCTTTTGTTTCGGAGCGCAAACGCGTATTATTGTTTTTCATGCGTTTCCAATCTCCTTTTTGAGCAGAATTTTCAGTTCGATAAACGCGAGGATCACGGCGAACACACCAAGCAAGACCGAGATCGCAATCGCTTTGCCATATTGATGGTTGTTAAAGTATGTCGTATACGACCAAAGCGCGAGCGTGGTTCCGTATCGTCCCGGCCCGCCGCCGCCCGTCATGGACGCGGGCACAGCGAAAGCGGAGAGGCTCTCCACCGTCAACAGAACCGTATTGATCGTAATCGACGGCGCCAGAAACGGCAGCGTCACATGCACAAACTCCTGCCATTTATTCGCGCCCTCGATTGCGGAAACTTCATAGTAGGACATGGGAATGCTCATCATACCCGCGTGATAGATGATGGAATAATAGCCGGAGATAAGCCAGATGAGCGCGACGGAGATAGAAGGTATAATGAGCGCCGGAATGCCGAGCCACTGCGGCAGCATATCCTGCGGAACGCCAACCCACTCTAGAAAATGATTGACCGGGCCGTTGTTGTAACTAAAGATGATACGCCAGAGAAAGCCGACCACGACCATGGAGAGTAGCTGCGGAAAATAGATTGCGGTCTTGACAAAATTGCCGTACTTGCGATTTACGTTGGTGATCATAACGCCGAGCAAAATCGCCAATATGTTACCGCCCAGCACATAGGTCAGAATCAGCTTCAGCGTGTTTGTGCAGACCAGCCAGAAGTCTCTGTCGTTGAACATCGTTTTAAAGTTTGCAAACCCGATAAAATTCGGCACATCGCTCGCGGTATTATAGTCCGTAAACGCGTACCCGACATTCATGAAAAACGGAACGATGATGAAGATCGCGATCATCACAATTCCGGGCAACGCCATCATTGCCCCGGTCCATTTCCAGATATCTTTATAGTAGCGAACGCTGCGCGTTTTTTTCATATTGTATTCCCTTTTGCTTTTTTCGCGGGCAAGGAGGAAAGAGCGCAATCGCAACTCGCTCTTCCCTCCGTTTGCCCGAATCACTTCCGTTGTTTCCAGATTTTTTTAAGTCATGCCTGCGCGAGCGGAACGGAGCGATTCCCACATCGTGATATCCCGCGCGCTACGGCTGATGATTGCACCCGATTACTTCAACGTGGCAAGATATTCCTGCTGTGCCGGGTTGAGGTAATCGCCGATTTGGCTCGGCTCCGCGTTTCCAAGGATGACTGCCTGCACAAACTGCTTGACCTGCTCATAGACGATCGCGGTGAACGCCTGCTGCGGCTCCAAGCTCTTGATGGTCAGGGCGTTGCTTGCGTCCCAGGCCGACTTGAGCTTTTCGTTGACAATCGCGTTCGGCATGTCCGCCGCCGCATCGATCCACGGCGGAATCGTGCCGCTCATGTTCTGGTAGACATAGGCGTTTTCAAACGTGACATAGTTAAAGAACTTCGTGGCAAGATCCGTGTTGCTGTTGCTGTTCTTGCCCATCGCGTAGCCGTCGCCCGCGATCACGATGCCAACCTGCTCTTCGCCCGGGTCGTTCCACGGAACGGTCGTAATACCGATGTTCGCGCCGCCATCCACGAGGATGTTGCCGGTCTGGTAGGAGCCCTGAATCGTCATGGCGACTTCGCCCGCGGTCACGGCGCGCATGCACTCGTAAAGGTCCGCAGACTCATATCCTCTCTGGAAATAACCCGCGTCGCGCAGAACGACCGCTTTGTCCAGAATGGACTGCCATTCGGGTGTGGAGAAGTCATATTCGCCGTCGCGCGCCTTGGTGTTCCAGTTCGGATCATAGCCGCTGGCTACGATTTCGTGCGCGATGCCGAAGCTGATGAAGCTGTGGCCGAGGTTGTTCGGGCTTGCTCCCGCAACCGCCAGCGGTTGGAATCCCGCGTCTTTGAGCTTCTGGCAGCAATCGAGAAACTCTTGCCAGTTGGTGGGCACGCTCGTAACGCCGGCTTGCTCAAATTGATCGATGTTGTAGTAGAGCAGTTCGGTCTCTACGCCGTTGGCAACCGCGTAGTGAACGCCCGTGCTGGAGGTGTACATCTGCTTGAGCACATCCAGCTGCGCTTCCCAGCCGGGCGTACCGGAGACATCCAGAAAATATCCTTTGTCCGCCAGCGTCGCAAACCAGTCCGTGCAGCCGATGCCGAGCACGTCCGGCAGTTCGCCCGCGGCAACGAGCGGCTCAATCGTCACTTCATAGCTGCTCGCATCCTCAAGCGCTACGTTGAGTTTTACATCCGGATAGTCCGCGTTGAACATCTTTGTCCACTCGGTGACCGAATCCGGCGCGATATCCGCCGCGAGGGCGACGTTTAGTTCGCCGGATACGGGCGCGTCCCCTGTTGCGGGCACCGCGGTGTCTGCCGCGCTCGCCGTGTCGGAACCGGTCGCTGCCGGAGCGGGCTGCTGACAGCCCGTAAGAGCCATCAACATCAGACAGAGAACCAAACCAATTGCCAGAACTTTCTTCATGTAGTATTCCTCCTTCAATGTTTTTCCTAACCAAAAAACGAACGATGCAACCGTCTTCTTAACTGGATGATTAACGCAAAAGCCTGCAAACACCGTCCATTGGTTTTCTGCGTCGTGCCGCAGCGGTTTTTAAAAAAACAGCCGTAGCAGATGATCCGTTCTGATTCTTATTTTTTGTAATGTACGAGGAAAACATGTGCGCGTCATTGCGCGTTGTCAGACAAGATTCGGCCTCGAATGCTTGGTTCATTCTCGCGGATGCGGCTTGTGTCTCCGCCATCCGGCGCCATTGCTCCGAATAAGGAAGTGATTTCGTGTGCGCTTTACTATGGTCTCAGTGTAAACGAGATTCTGCGCCGTGTCTTATCCGTAATCTAGATGTTTTTCCAGTTTTTTTAGGTATATCGTATTTGTTTGTATCATTTCATGCAGAAACATGATTGATTTTGCTGTCTGTTTCTATATAATTTAGATTACGTGTTGCAACGCACGCCCGTATCATTTGGAGGAAAAGCGAGATGAAAGCACCTTTGAGCGCATCCGGCAAGGAGCAAATCGCCCAGTTTATCTGCGAGGTAACGGTGGATACGCAAGCGCCGAGCCTCGACAGCGATACTTTTTTTACTACGATGGACGATTATGTGCCCGGACGCAACCTACTCGTCCACTCTTCCGCCTCCGGCAACAATCTGGAAAAAAAGGCCAACTTCATCACGGAGTTTCACGCGCCGACGCGCGATGAAATCCCCACCCGCTGGCAAAAATATCTGCCTGTTCCGCTCTGTTTTCATATGCATGACTACTGCCAGCTGACCAAGGTGGAAGAAGGCCGCATCCTCTACATCATCAACAACACGCAGGTGGAGATGGCGCGCGGAGACATCATCGTGATCAATCCGAATACCATTCACTCTTGGCTGGCTGTCGAGCAAACACGCTGCGCCAGCATCGGGTTTTATCCTTCCCGGTTGCGGCTAAACGACTATTGTCTGCCGCACGAGAGTTCTTTCGAGCTGTTGTACAGCATGCAGTATCCCAGCGTGCATATCTCGCATCAGTCGCCCTACTATGTTGCAATCGACCGTTGCGTCAACAGCATTCTTGCGGAAAACAGCTTGAAGCCTCCCGCTTACAGCGAGATGATGCACAACTATATCGTCGAGCTCTCCTTTCTGCTCTCCCGCGCGTGCTCCATCCTGTCCGACACGGCAAACGCAACGCCCAGGCGACCCGAAACACTGCAAAAAGCGATGCTCTATATCAGCGAGCATCTGGATACGACGACCGGCCCGCAGGACGTCGCAGACTTTGTTCATATGAACCCCTGTTATTTTTCATACTATTTCAAAAAGCAACTCGGTATCCCCTGCTCGAAGTACATCGCAATCAAGCGCCTCTCCACCGCGGCGGAGCTGCTGAAGTCGACCGATCTGTCGATTTCGGACATCGTGTTCAAGTGCGGCTTTCGCAGCGTGAGCAATTTTTATCAGCTCTTCAGCTCGCTCTATACCATCTCACCGGGAAAGTTTAGAAAGCTGCATCAATAAGCGCACGCAAAAGCCTCCTGTCGTTTCGAAGCGACAAGAGGCTCTTTTATTGATATGCGTTCGCCGGTTTAGTTTACAGGGTCTTTGCCGTTCAATCCATCCATCGAATCCGCCGTGATGTGCTCAAACATGGAGTTGTGCTCGCTGTCCGGCCCGACATTGGACGCAAACAAGCCAAAATTCGCCATGCTGCATGGGCCGGTGGACTCAACCGTCCACCCCTTCGCAGCCTGCGATAGATGCCGCTGAAATGCCGCCGTTATAACCTGAAGTACCGTCTCCCCGTTGTAATGATTGAGCGGCGCATTCAGGTCATACGTTATCTTTCCTTCTCCGTACATATGAAGGTACAGCTTTCCCGGTTTCCAAACGCCGTATTGTTCCGCCGATTCCGGAAATTTCGTCGGGTCGGATGCCTGTTCAAACGCGAGCTGCGTCGCATAACTGGTCTCGATATGCGCGCCGTGGCCGTACTCGCCGCCAACATCGTGGGTCACGATAACGGAGGGTTTGTACTTTCGAATCAATTCAACGATGTATCCAACCGCCTTGTCCAGCGGCCAGTATTGTTCCATGGATTTCAAAGAATTTGTCATCATGTCGTGCGCGGCACGCAGCGTTGGTGCGTGCTTTTCGCCCAGCATCCAGCAGGCCTCTTCCGCCTCAAAGCGTCGCTCTGCCGTTCCCCACGTCATATACCCGGTAACAACTGTCTTTCCTTCGTTGATGTATGTAACCGCCGGAGCGGCTAAAAACACGCTCTCATCATCCGGATGCGCGGCGACGACCAGTAAATCCGCCCGATTGCCATCCAGCGGTTCCCAACGAGGAACAAATTCTGGAATAGCGCCCGCGTACACCGAGATATTTGCTATCGCAAACGGTATGTCGAGGTTTGTCGCCACAAACTGAAAACGTTTGTATTCGGACATGCTCGCGGGAACCTCCGCAAACTCCGTTCTCCCGCAATCCTTACCGCCGCTGTCCGCGAGGATTTCTTTTCCGGCGGCGTCGTATGCATACAAATTCCAGGTTGGCGGAGGAGAATCCCATTTAAAATAAAAGCCGGTAATATTCTTGACTTCATCAGGCACGTCAATGGTGATGCTCTGCTCTCCGGGATAGCTTTCCCATGCGCTCTTCATACTGGCGTCGCGCGCATAGAAAAATTCACTCCTGTTGTTCGTTACGGAAAACGTACACTGCTTTCGCACGTCCGTATAGGGCGGAACATCAGCCGCCTGAATGGTCGTTGCACTGGTTTGGTCGGCATCCGCTCCCGCTCCAGTCGGAGAAGGCGTCTGCGTCGTCGTTTCCGAATCTATTACCTTCGCAAGATCCAAAACGATTCTCTGCTTTGGCACTGCGCGAAACGCCTCCGTTTCCGCGAAGTTTGGTGCCTGATACACAGGCGTCCAACAGCCCG
>CAYVAO010000053.1:0-8559 GCA_964448895.1 uncultured Christensenella sp. | reverse complement strand
GATCATGGTGAACCCAAACTTTGTCTCAATCAACGCAGAGGCGGAGGAACGGGACACGGACTCGGTGCTGAAGTTTTATCAGAAGCTAATCGCGCTGAGAAACAGCAGCAAGACGCTGCAATACGGCACATACACCCCGCTTTGGACGGAGCATGAGCAGATATTTGCCTATCAGCGCGAGCTGGATGGCGAAACGTATACGATTGTTTGCAACATGAGCGGAGAACGCGCGAAGATGCCGGAGGTTCCGGCAGGAGAAAAAATCCTGACCAATGTTGTGAACGCGGATCAGGATCAAATGATGCCCTATGAAGTACGGGTCTTGAAGGCGTAGAAGAGACTTGTTACTGGATCGGACATACCGATTGGATCGCGTCCGCGAGGTAAGGCACCGTGTTTAGTGCGGCTTGCAGCGTGTCCGCATTGGTGCCGATCTCAGCGAGCAGGCACAACCCCATATGTTGATTGAATCGACCAACTTTCAGACGGATTGGCTTGACCAAATCCGTCTGTTTTGCTGTGATGGCGTCCATGAGCGAGAGCGCAAAAGTGTAGTTGTTCTTCCAGTCCGGCAATGTGTCGTATTCGCCCTCATAGGTGCCGATGCCGGTTCCAACGACGAAAAAGAGCTTCGCGCAGGGGACATTATCGATCAGAATTGTGTTGTCCGAGCGGCCACGCTGATTGCTGGAGTTCCGGTGCAGGTCGATATATAGATCGATATTGTCGTATTTCTGCATCACCGTAAGCGAGCGGGAATATGCGCTGTTGATGTCCTCGCCTTCCAAGCTGCTCGTGTCGTGTATGACCGTAAATCCCCGTTGCTCGAGCGCCGTTTGCAGCGCGTTTCCCACCGCAATAACGTTATATCGCGTGTTCTGCGTGCGGCCGCGCTCGGTTTCCACGTATTCGCCCTCTTTGGTCAGCAGATACGATTCGGTCGCATGCGTGTGGTAGATCAATACGACCGGCTTGTGATCAAAGGGAAAGCTTGCGGGGCTGAATTGCGCGGCGATGTCGCTCCGCAGCGTGATATCGCCGTCCTCGTCGATGATCATCTCCGGCACGGGCGTAGGGGACGCGGTCGGCGTTGCGGGGATCGTCTCGATGATGAGCGGCGTGCTCACACTCGCCTCGGGTGACTCGGTCGGGATCGCCGTTTTGCTCGTTCCGCAGCCGCCTAAGCCAATCAGTACGGCTCCGCAGAGAACGACTGAAAAGCAGCGCCTGATGGAAAAATGACGTTTCATTCCAAATCCTTTCTGCTTTTCCGCGCGCTGATGCCGCGCAAAGGCAGGGTTACGAGGAACGTTGTGCCTGCTTCGTCGCAGCTGGTCACAGAGATTTTTCCGCCGTGCGCCTTTACTATGCTTTGCGCGATGGAAAGGCCGAGGCCGTAACCGCCCGCGCTTCTTGCGCGATCCACCCGATAGAATCGCTCAAACAGGTGCGGCAGCTCCTCTGCCGGAATTGGCGCGCCGGTATTTTGTACGCGGAAAAGTGCGTTTCCGTTTTCGGTACGCAGATCGACATTCACCGACCCGTGTGCACTGGCATACTTTAGCGCGTTGTCAAGCAATATGCCGCAGAGCCGGCGCAGTTTGGGTTCGTTGCCCGTCAGCGTGATATCCGGCTGAACGGTGTCGTTCAGCGTAATCCCGGATTCAAACGCCAGCGACGCAAACGAGAGAATGCTTCCCTGCACGACGTCGGAGAGATTGACATCCGAAAGCGTTTCCTTGCTTGCGGAGTCGTCCGACTTCGCAAGGAACAGCAAATCCTCAACAAGCGACTTCATGCGCTCGCCTTCGGACTGCGTGTTCTCGATCCATTGACGTTCCTGCTGAATGGACTGTTCCGGATGCGCGAGCAGTATTTTTTGATTGGCGAGTATCACCGTCAGCGGGGTCTTGAGCTCGTGACTGGCGTCCGCAACAAATTGCTTTTGCCGGTTCCACGCTGCCTCGACGGGCTTGAGTGCTAAATTTGCCAACAATAGACTCACAAAGAAGAATGCCATTAGCGCAAGCGCGCCGATCAGGAGCGAGGAGATCACAAGCTGCGTCATGGTTGCGATATCGCCTCGTGCGTCGATGAAGGCAATTCTGGTTCCACTGCTGTCGGTCGAGATCATATAACGAAGCGAGTAAGCGCGAATCACGCCGGAATCCTGATTGGAATCCAGAGCCATTTGCGCCAGCGTTTGTGCGGTTTCGTCGGTGACATTGGCGGAATATACGGACTCTATGCTTGCCGTCCCAGCGTTATCAACAGAGAGGACAAAAGCCGCGAGAGAGTCGTTGCTCTTCTGCGCAAAACCGTCCTTCGCATCCTTCAGCTTTCCAATATCGAGCTTCGGTGCGTCTTCGCCGTGCCTCTGCAGCAGTTCGGTGAGTCCATGCAACGCGCTTTGCTGCTGGTTGTTTGCCGTGTAGAAGCATAGCCCGGTAAAGACAGCAAGCAATACCACAAGCACCAGCGACATATTGATGAGGATCAGTTTTTTCTTGAGCTGATGAATCATGCTTCCGCCTCCGTTCCCAACCGATAGCCGAGTTTTCGCACGGTCTGGATGCCGACCTTTGAACCGATGAAAAACAACTTTTTGCGAAGGAACGAGATATAAGCCTCTACGTTGTTATCCTCCGCTTCACTTTCGGGACCCCAGACCTTGACGATGAGCTGCTCTTTTGGAACGATTGCGTTCTGAGACAGCATTAGCAGTTTCATCACTTCAAATTCTTTATAACTCAGCCGGATTCTTTTTGCACCGCAGCGAAGATCGCTGCTGGTGAGTTCCAGCACGATATCTTCAAAAGCCATCTCTTCTAAAATCACTTCACCCTGGCGGCGGGTCAGCGCGCGAATGCGAGCCGTGAGTTCTTCCGGCGCGAAGGGTTTGGTCATATAATCATCCGCGCCGCAATCGAGACCGTTGATCTTGCTCTCCAGCTCGTCGCGCGCGGTCAGCATGATGACAGGGGTCGCGATTTTTTCCCGACGTATCGCGCGGACAACGTCGTATCCGTTTCGCTTTGGCAGCATGACATCCAGAATGATGGCGTCATAGTCGCCCGAGCGCGCATACTGGTAACCGTCTTCGCCGTCATAGACCGCGTCTACGGTATACTTCTGTTCGCGCATGATCTGCGTCAGCGCATCCGCAAGCCGTTTCTCGTCTTCTACTACGAGGATACGCATGGAATCATTCCCCCCTTATATAAATAACTCACGTCAAAATTTCAACTCCGCTCTACATTCAGTATAAGCGGTCTTTGTGTCCGTGCCAATGGCGCGGCCTTTTTTATCCTGCGCCTATGATACCGCCCAATCCTGAAATTAGGCTGAAATGCTTTTTTCAGTCAGTTTTCAGTATTGCGCTTTACAATTGCCGCATGAGAGGTGAATCACATGCAGGGCAACACATTTGAACGGTTTGAAGAAAAGTATCTGCTCACCACGGCGCAATACCAGGCGATGATGGCTGGGCTGCGAGGCAAGATGCAACCGGATCTCTTCGGCAGAAGCATGGTATCGAGTATCTATTATGATACGCAGGATTATCGCCTGATCCGGACTTCCCTGGATAAACCGGATTATAAAGAGAAACTGCGAGTCCGGGCCTATGGAACACCGACTGCAGAAAGCAAGGCATTCGTGGAGTTGAAGAAGAAAGTGGACGGCATTGTCTACAAGCGGCGGGTGGAGATGCCGCTGGCTCAGGCGAATTTGCTGCTTTCGGGAAAGAAAACCGATCTGGACACGCAGATTACGCGGGAGATTCAGTACTTCGTTCGTTTTTATCAACCGCAGCCGAGCGTGTTGCTCTCCTATCGAAGAGTGGCGTACACCGGAGCGGAAAGTGGCCTTCGCATCACGTTTGACGACGACATTCGCTTTCGTACCACTGCATTGCGGTTGACCTCCGGTACCTGGGGACAGGAATTGCTTGCGCCCGGCATGACGCTGATGGAAATCAAGGCACCGGGAGCGATGCCACTCTGGCTCTGCGAGTTGCTCAATCACAACGGTGTGTATCCGACGAGCTTTTCCAAATACGGCGTTTGCTATCGGGATTATATTTACCCGCAACTGCGGCAGCAGGAGAAAGGACGAAACGCATATGCTTGAAAGCATTTTGACCACGACTACGGATTTAACGATTGTGCAATACTTGATATTAACGGGGGTCTCGCTGCTATTGGGCCTCATCAGCGCCCTCGTCTACATGCACCGCAACACCTACACAAAAGGGTTTGTGCTGTCACTTGTGCTGTTGCCAACGGTGGTGCAAACGGTAATCCTGCTGGTCTCCGGTAACCTCGGTGCCGGCGTTGCCGTGGCGGGAACGTTCTCGCTGGTGCGCTTTCGCTCCGTTCCCGGCGGCGCGCGTGAGATCGCCGCAATCTTTACGGCGATGGCAATCGGCCTTGCGACCGGTATGGGCTACATTGCGGTTGCGGCGCTATTGACGGTTGCGGTCGGACTTGCAAGCCTCGTGATGATCCATCTGCGCTTTGGCGAGCAGGACGCAAACAAACGCAGACTGCGCGTGACCATGCCGGAAGATTTGGACTACACAAAGGTGTTTGACGACGTGTTTTCACAATATGTGACGCAGGTTGAGCTAAAAAAAGTAAAGACGACCAATCTCGGCAGCATGTTTGAATTGCAATACGATTTAACCCTGCGCGATCCGGAACAGGAAAAGCCGTTCCTCGACGCGCTTCGCACCAGAAACGGAAACCTGAACATCATTCTTTCCCGAACACCGGGGAATAATGAAGAGCTATAACCCAGAGTTTGGAGCTATGGAGTAAGAATATGAAAAAAGCAAAAGTTCTATTTACGATATTGACCGCATCTGCGCTCGCGCTCTCGGCAGGATGCCAGAGCGCGGCAGCGACGGCAAGCGCCGCGGACTCGACGAGCGTGCAGGTGGTTACGGTGCAGGCCGCGGCGGCAGAATCCGCAGCGGTTCAGCTCTCGACAGAAGCGTATTCGGATCGCGATCTAGACGTTTCCTACGATACGAGCGAGGCGGTCACGGTGGATCTTTCCACAGTGACGGGAGATTATACCATTACGACCGCGGGCGTGTATGTATTTACCGGCACGCTGCAGGATGGCTCTATCGTCGTCAACGCGGGCGAGGAGGACAAGGTACAGATCGTGCTCTCCAATGCGTCCATCACCAACAGTGACGGGCCCGCCATCTACGCGGTTGCAGCGGATAAGGTGTTTGTGACCGCGGAAGAGAACACCGTTAATACACTTTCGGATGGATCAACATATGCCGACGATGCGTTTGGCAACAATCCCGACGGTACGATCTTTGCCCGCTGCGACCTGACCATCAATGGTACGGGCTCGCTGACGGTTATCGGCAACTATAAGTTCGGCGTCGTCGGCAAAGACGATGTAGTCGTTGCGAATGTGTCTCTGAATGTAACGTCCGTTTCAGACGGCATCGTCGGGAAAGACAGCGTTTCGATCGGAAGCGGAACGATCTCGATCGTTGCCGGCGGCGACGGCATCGTCAGTGAAAACAGCGAAGACGCGACGGCGGGCAGCGTGCTGATCGACGGCGGAACCATCACCATTCAAACCGGCGGTTCCGGCGCGGACAGCGCAAAGGGCGTCAAGGCGCAGGTGGCGCTCGTCATCACCGGCGGCGATATCACGAGTGACGCGGAGGACGACGCGCTGCACAGCACACCCTCGGTCACCGTGACGAACGGTACCTTACGGCTGTCTTCGGGCGACGACGGCATCCACAGCGACGATATAATCGCAATCTCCGGCGGCGGGATCACGATCAGCAAGAGCTATGAGGGAATCGAGGGCGGAGCCATAAGCATCTCCGGCGGCACCATCGACGTAGTCAGTTCGGATGACGGATTCAACGCGGCGGGCGGCGCGGACAGCTCCTCCAGCAACGGGTCGCGCGGAAACGATGCGTTTGCCGTGGATACCAGCAAATCGCTTGTGATCTCCGGCGGCACGATCACCGTCAATGCCGAGGGCGACGGCCTCGACAGCAACGGAACCCTCACCATCAGCGGCGGAACCATCTATGTATCTGGGCCGACCGCCTCCAATAACGGCGCACTCGATAGCGGAAGCACGATGACCATCTCGGGCGGGATCGTTGTGGCGGCAGGCAGCGCGGGTATGGCGCAGACGTTTGACGAGACGTCCACGCAGGCTTCGATCTCGTATACCTTTACTTCGGCGCAACAGGCAGGCACGACGATTTCGCTGAAAGACGCTTCCGGCAATGTGATCGCCAACTATACGCCGGATAAAACGTTCCAGAACGTGATCATCAGCGCGCCGGGGTTGACCACGGGCCAGAGCTATTCCTTGTACACCGGCAGCACATTGGTGGAGACCATCACGCTCTCCGGCGTGGTGACGACCATCGGCTCCGGCAACAACATGGCCGGCGGCATGAATGGAAGCTTCGGTGGTCAGCGTCCCGGTGGCGGAAGGCGTGGGTGATGCTGCCATGATGCGCAAGGAGAGCTTTTTTCGAAAGCGTTTTCTCATGAAGCATGGATATGCGCTGTTCTTCTCGCTGGCGCTGACGGCGCTGACCGGGTTTGTACTGTTGGATACGTTCGTCCTGCCGCATGCCGTGACCACCGTTGTGACCACGGCAACGGCAAGCGGGCAGGAAACGGAAACGTCCCAAAGCCAAACGCAGACGAGCGCGAGCACGACCGCTACGGTGGTCAATACGACGAACAGCACCACGCAGACCGCGGAGCAGAGTGAAAGCGCTTCAAGTGACGTCATCGTGACGGACAGCGCGTATTCCGGCAACGGAATCAGTATCGTGATCACGACGGTGCGGACATCAAACACCAACGCGTATGTCGCGGATGTGCAGCTGACCAGCGCGGACAGCCTAAAGACCGCATTGGCGCAGAACACCTTCGGAAGCAACATCACGCAGACGACCAGCGAGATGGCTGCGGCAAACGACGCGATACTCGCGATCAACGGAGATTACTATGGCGCAAACAAACGCGGCTACGTCATCAAAAACGGCGTGTTGTACCGGGACACGGTTCGCCAGGGCGAGGACACGCAGGACCTTGCGATCTATGCCGATGGCAGCTTCGCCATCATCGATGAGACCGAGGTGACCGCGCAGGAGCTGCTGGACAGCGGTGTGGTGCAGCTTTTTGCCTTCGGGCCCGCGCTGATCGAAAACGGGGAGATTCAGGTTTCCTCTTCGGACGAGGTCTCCCGCGCGAAGTCGACCAATCCGCGTACGGCGATCGGCATCATCGATGATCTGCACTATATCATCGTCGTTGCGGATGGCAGAACGGATGAAAGCGAAGGCTTGAGCCTGTTGGAACTCGCAAAACTCATGGAGTCTTACGGGTGTGTGACGGCTTACAATCTCGACGGCGGCGGCTCCTCCACGATGGTATTCAATGGAGTCGTGGTGAATCAGCCGACGACGAGCGGAAACACGATTTCGGAAAGGTCGGTGAGCGACATTGTCTACATTGCGTAAAGGCGGTTCCGCTGTTTGGAGCAAAACGGCAAGGGTGTACGGCATACTGGCGGCCTTTTGCGGAATTTTC
The DNA here is from genome assembly GCA_964448895.1 of uncultured Christensenella sp. Lineage (GTDB taxonomy): Bacteria > Bacillota > Clostridia > Christensenellales > CAG-138 > UBA7703. The sequence continues at coordinate 955 of CAYVAO010000053.1, read as the reverse complement.
GCTTTTGTTTATCTTCAGTTCAGCCACGGCGAGAGTTCACCGTTTCTGATCTGGTTGTTTCTTCCGTCGCTCGTGCTCGGTATGATCCCCGCGATCATCACCGGCAGGGTGATCAAGCCGAAGCACAGGCCGGGAATCGCAGTGCGGCGGCTTTGGAACTCGGCGATTGCGACGCTGAGCGCAGGCATGCTGGTACGCGCCATCATCAACATCTCCGGACGATATACGGAGTATGACACGATCTACTGGCTTGCATCAGGATTGCTCGTTCTTGCGGCATTGATCAGCTACATCAAACAACGCGTAAATCCGCGACCGATACAAAAACCGCAAACAAATGAAATAGGGGGTTTTTAAATTTATGGAGAAACTACACGCGAAAACGAAAAAAGCATCCCCGCTGATGCTGGTGCGAAGAATCATTCAGGCAGCGTCGTTCGTCCTGTTTCCGGGGCTTTTTATCTCGACGTTTGCGGGGATTAAGACCGTCTATACGGCAATCCTTGGCGGAACATTCTCGATTGCGCAGAACGCGGGGGATCTGATCCTTGTGATCTCCATGCTGCTGATCACGGCGATCATGGGGCGCTTCTTCTGCGGCTTTCTCTGCTCGTTCGGCTCGATGGGAGACCTCTTCTGGTTTCTCGGAACCAAACTCAAGCTCCGTCGTCCGAAGATTTCGCAGCGTGCGGATCGCTTAATGAAGGGGCTGAAATACGTCATCCTGATCGGCATTGTGCTGCTCGTTTGGACGCTGGGGCTCTCGATCCTCGGCGGAACGGCAAACCCCTGGACGATATTCGGCATGTATGCGACGCTCTCCGGCTGGGCGGATCTATCATCCCTGATTTCGATCGGTGCGCTGCTTCTGCTGCTCATCATCGCGGGATCCATGCTGATTGAGCGATTCTTTTGCCGCTATCTGTGTCCGCTGGGCGCTGTGTTTTCGATTGTT
>CAYVAO010000052.1:0-8631 GCA_964448895.1 uncultured Christensenella sp. | reverse complement strand
CACCGGGCTGATAACAGACGATCTCTTCCTCATTGAGCGAAAGCGTCAGCGACACCACCTCAATCTTTTTACTGGTATATTCCGCCTCGGTCAGGTTCGCGGTCGAGTCGGTAAATAGTGCGAATGACATTGTTTCTTGCACCTCGTTTACTAGTTTGTTATACTATATTAACTGATATTGTTAATTATGTAAAGGACTTCCGTACAGAAACGGTGGATCGATTGATTTCTGTTTCTTGTGAGAATTGAGCACCTATTGAAGGTCTTTGTGTATCATTTGTTTTATCTACACAGAATCAATTACAAAAATTGAAAGTCTTTGTGTATGATGTGAACCACCGACATTGCAGAAACGTAAAAAAGGAGCGCCGCAGATGGGATATGATAAACAGCAGGTCGCGGAAAAGCTGAATCGCTGGGAGCGCTTTCTGGATTCCTACCGCTTGCCGGAATGGGACGAACTGCCGAAGATCGATTTCTATCTCGATCAGGTGATTGCGCTCGTCAACCAATATTTGGGATTCTTTGTGTACGATCCGGAAGAGGAAAAGCTCTTGACGCCCTCCATGGTGAATAATTACGTCAAGCTGCGGCTGATTCCCGCGCCCGTGCGAAAAAAGTATGGCAGGCGGCATATCGCGCTGTTGCTCATGATCTGCACCTTGAAGCAGTCTGTCAGCATGGCGGCGATGTCCGAGATGCTTCCGCCGGACAACGAGGAATTGATCCATCAGGAATATGTTCGCTTCATCGCGTCCTATCAGCGGATTTCGCGCTATGTGGTACAGCAGGCGAAGGCGAGCGCCGAACCGATCTATGACGAAAGCAGCAACACCGGCAACGAGGTGAGCGATCTTGTGGTCGGCTCCGCAATTGCGGCGAGCTTCGCGCGGCTGCTTGCGGGCAAGCTCATCGCGCTGCATTTGCCAGACGAGCAGAAGACGCTCGACGAAGTGTTCGATCGGGAATAGTTTTATTTTCGCGATAAAGGGGTTGTCCTAGAAAAGTTTCTTTCTTTTTCGGACAGCCTCAAAATTTAGCTTGAATCATCACGGGCGGATGATATCCGCCCCTACATCCGCTCTTGCGGATCAGTCCGTAGTGTGAGGCCCCTTGATTCGGTTTAAACATAGATTTTCTGGTGTGCGTGTAGGGGCGAATAGTATTCGCCCGTGAAGATCCAAGTCAAATTCACAGGCTTTCCGCGAACGGAAGTTGCTCTTTGCGTGATATGAATGAATCAGTCCAGCATGCCTTTTCCGTCCAGAATGCGGGGCAGATATTTTTCGATGCGCGCGGTGCGCGTTTTGGATTGTTTTGCGTCCGCAAAATACAGTAGGTACGCCCGCTGTCTGCCGGGGGTAAGCGAATAAAACGCCAGCTTGACCTGCGGGGAATCGTCCAAAACTGCTTGAAACTCTTCCGGCATCTCGGCATCTTTGTGCGTAAACGTAATCTCTTGTCCCGCGTCCTCGTTTGCGATTGCTTCCTCAATATAAGCGCGCAGTGTCTGCGTGAGCGCGCGCACCTCGTCCGCACGGGTGAATTTCACCATACGCATCGACTGCGAATGTTCGCCGGGCGCGACCAATATCTTCGCTTCGTCCTTGAGCAGCGCGCCTTTGTAAAACCCGATGGCTGAGGAATCCTTGAATTCAAACAACATTGCGACGATTTCGCCGTTGTGCGTATACGCCGGTTTGCCCCACTTGAAATCTTCCACCAGTCCGCTTAACAGCAGCAGCTCTCTTAGGAGCGCAACCGGCTCCGCCCAACGCGAATTGGGTTGAAAAAAAGCCTCGATTTTGTTTTCTTTCTTTGGCGGTTCCATACGTTCCCTCCATACAATTGTCTCTGAAATCATGATACTGTTTTTGCAAACAAAAGATTGTGACGAACGTACAAAAAAAGCCCGAATATTCAGGCTTTCTCGGCAGATCAGCGCATCAAGTTTCGCTCGATCATCGTTATGAATTCCTTTAGGCGCGCTTCGTTGAGATTGTAGAGCAGTTTCACGCCCTGCTTTTCAATCGTAGCGAGTCCAACGCCGACCAACTCGCCCATGTGGTGCGATATCGTACCCGGAGACAGCTCCGTCAGCGTCGCGAGCTCCTGCCCGTAGAGCGGATGCTCCCGCAGGGCGACGAGGATTTGCAGTCGCTTCTTATCGTCCATTGCGTGCAACAGGTTGGCGATGGACTCCAAATCGGTCTTGCCCGTTCGATCGCTTCTGGTAAACTCATCTGCCATTACGCCATAGGTGATCACGGTGCGCTCTTCGGTGCCGAACTGCTCCGCGCAAATGATGTTGGAATGCACGGTGATCGTCGTGAAACTCATCACCATCGGGTACACATCCGCGCGCGGACAATCGAGACGAATCCCTTCCTCGGCAAGCTGGTCGAAAAATGTGGCCTCGCTTGGCAGCGCGTTCCACTCATCCAGCGCTTTTTGCGCAAAGGGCAGCAGCAGATCCGCCTTTTCGTGAATCAATGCTTCCGCCTGATCCAATAGGCGATTCATCCGCGCTTCGTAATCGTCAAAACGAATAATTGCATCGGTGAACAATAACTTGGCCGGATCGGAGATGGGCAGCCGCTGGGCGGAAGGGAGCAAATCGGCAACTCCGACTCGGTCAACCATCGGCTCGTCCGCTTCGTCCGACAAGAATAGCGCAATTCTAAGGTTCAGGTCGGTTACGCGCTCGTCACCAAGATTGAACCGGAGTTGGCAAAGTAAATCGTAGAGATTGGCCTCCATTCCATCTGGAATGCCGAAGAGGGCGAGCAAGTCCTGCTCCTCGCAGACGAGATTAGTCTTGACGAATTCATACGCTTGCAGCAAGCCGGAGAACTTCTCGCGCTCGACATTGTATTTTTTACAGTAATAATCAATGGAAACGCGCATATCGCCGGAGCGTTCGTTCTCTCCGCGGTAGGCAAGCCGGGAGAGCGCCGCCGCCGCTTCCAGCCGCTCGTTTAGCGGAAAAAATTTGAGGGATTCCATAACATCTACCTGTCTTTCTCGTTCGCACGGAGTTCAACCGGGGAACATCATCAGTGTAGCAAAAATATGCGCAAAGACCAATGCTTTTACAATTCATTAAGGCTTTTGACCCGCGTCAGCAACAGATAAAGCCCGATGCTGAGGATACCGGAGGCAAGGATTGCCACGGGCACCTCCAGCACCGCGGCGAGCGCGGAGCAAAGAAAGCTTCCGATCGGGAGGGAACACACGAGAATCGCGGTGGAGATGCCGGAGAGCCGTGCCATAAAATCCGGCGGAACAAGGCGCAAAAACGCCGCGTTGTAGACCACGTTGATGATGCCGGACGAAAAGCCGAGCAGCACCGCTGAACCCAGAACAACCGCATATTGCAGCACGTGGGATTGCACGTAGCCGCCCAGCGCAAACAGGCATAGCGCGAGGCTTGCGATCAATCCGCACACGATCAACTGCGTTTTGCCGGAGATGCGCGTGATCTTCGGCGCGATAAAGGACCCGAGACCAAGAGAAAGCACGAGTACGATGTTGATGAGCGACAGCGTCTCCGCGCCGCCTTTGAGATAGTCCGCAATAAACGGCGCGGCGTAGACATTGAGCGGCACGAACATAAAGTTCATCATGGCGCCGATGAGCAGCAGAACGACGAGCACGCGCGAGGTATGGATGAGCGACAACCCTTCCAGAAAACTCTTTGCGGTCGACTTGAGGTTCGCCTTTTCTTCCGGCAGCGTCTCCTTGAGCCGGATGAAGCCGATGATCAGCGCGGAGAGGAAAAACGTAGCCGCGTCGATCATCAACGCGCCTTCGCAGCCAAGCAGCGCTACCACGCCGCCCGCGAGCGCGAGGCCGATCAGCTCGGTGACCCTGCTTGCGGTCTGGTTGAGCGCGGAGCCGACCTTAAACAACTCAGGCTTGAGTAGCATGGGTACGATTGCGGAGCCGGCAGGGGAGCGAAACGCCTCCAGCGTAGAGATGAGAAGCATCATCGCGGTCAGAATCACGGGAGTAAGATGCCCCAGCACATACAGCGCCGCCGTTGCCGCAACGACGAGTCCGCGTCCGATGTCGAAGAGAATCATCACGCGCTTTTTGGAGAGATGCTCTACCAAAGCGCCCGTAAATGGCTGCAACAGGATGGTCGGCACATAGTTGAGGCCGAGGATGAGCGCCATCATCGACGCGCTGTGCGTAATTTGATACATCAGCCAGGCGATGGCGATACCGTCGATGGAGTCCCCAAATCGATTGATCACGTTTGCCGCAATCAACTTCAGGTATTCTTTTTGTGTTTTAAGCGGGCCGTAGGTGGTTACTTCGTTTTCCATACAACTAAACCTTTCATGAACATCAAACAAAGAATACCATAATTGCGATCGAAGTCAACATAATGTTTTGATAATCATGAAATATTAGCGCAACCATTCGTTGATTTGCGTGAAAAAACAACTCAACCAAACAGCGAGTGTGAGAGGAAGCGCAAGTTCGTCAAAAATCGTTTACAAGCGTATGCATATGTGTTCACACTTGCTCTCTTGTGGCGGCGCAAAAGAGCCGATAGAATGAAATCACGATCTACATTTGCAATCATACTTCAAAAATCATATGGAGGCGCTTATGACAAACACGCCGACCCCGATTGATGGAACATTGCGCAAGTTTGCGCTCCGGATTCCGTCGGTCATTTCGCAGTGCAGCGGAATCACGATCTTTGGCAAGCTCTATCGCTCCATCGTGTTTTCTACCGACCTCGCGATCATCCGAAATGTCAATGCGGACGCGATCATGGCGGTCTATCCGTTCACGCCGCAGCCGGTGATAACGCAGGCGATCATCTCCGCCTCCGATATTCCCGTGTTCGCGGGCGTTGGCGGCGGGCTGACGCAGGGCAAGCGCGTGATCCACTTGGCGTCGTATGCGGAGATGCAGGGTGCCATCGGCGTCGTCGTCAACGCGCCGACGAAGAACGACGTGATCAGTGAACTCGCGGAGACGATCGATATTCCCATCATCGTCACCATCGCGCGGGAGGACACAGATATCTCCGCGCGCGTCGCCGCGGGCATGCGCATTGCGAATGTTTCCGCCGCGGCCGAGACGGCAAGCGTTGTACGAAAAATCCGCGCATCGTTTCCAGACCTGCCGATCATCGCAACGGGCGGGCCGACGGAGCAGACCATTTTAGAGACGATTGAAGCCGGAGCAAACGCGATCACCTGGACCGCGCCTTCCAGCGGGGAGATCTTCAAGGGCATCATGGCGGCCTATCGCGCGGGAGAGGCGCACCCGTAAATACTTTAGAACGAAGCAGAACGTAAAAACTCACAAACACAAAAGCCTTCTATCGTTTCTACGCGACAGGAGGCTTTTTGAGTCGGATGATCGTATCGAATGATGTTTTCGCGCGCAGATGCGCGGACGGATTACTTTGCGGGCGCTGCTTTCGCTTTTGACGGTTCCGCCGGAGGATACCGCTTGAGCAGCTCGTTGGTCATTTCGTTAAACTTTCGCTGCGTTTCATAAGCGGCCTCTTCGTCCAGAAGTCCGTGCATGCTGGGCGTTTCGAAATAACGCTTGGGGAAACGCACCGCTTCCTGATCAAACCCCATCGCGCGCTTGACGCGAATCTTCGCCGCGTACGTTTCCTCCGCGACGCGTGTCAAATCCTCGTCGGTATACGAATACCCGAGCGATTTCAGCGCCATCAGGATCGTCTCGCGGTCGTAGACTTTTCGCGCAAACAGGCACATGATAAGCGAGTTGAGCATGCAGCGGTCGATCTCTTCCTGAAAGAGTTTTTTGGCGATCACGTCGATATCCACCGTCTTGAGTCCCTGATCGATCGAATAGCCGCCGTTGCAGAGGTGCGAGTGCCGCGCGCCGACGGACATGCCGACGAGCGCGCCGTAGCCGGTGTGATAGCCCGCCATCTCGTTGCCGGCAATCTGCATGGCGAAATCCGCGCCGCCGTAGATGCTGGAAGCGTGGGCAACGCCCTTGCCGAGCGCCTCATAAAACTTGCTCTCGCCGCATGCGATTGACCGGAGAGCCTGAATATAACCGTCTTTGTCGCCAAACTTGAGCGGAACAAGCGTATCCTGCTCGGTGATGATGCCTTTTTGCAGCGCTTCGGTCGCCCAGCCCAGCGCAACGCCTGCGGACATTGCGTCCAGACCGAGCTCTTCTACAATGTCGATGAGCGCGAGGATTTCGTCGGTCGATTTGATGCCAAGAAAGCTGCCGAGCGCAAAGATGAGCTCGTAGTCGTAGCCGACGCTGATGGACTCGTATTCATGACCTTCTTTATCAAATTCGCGCCGGAACTGTCCGATATGGATGCAGCCGACCGGGCAGCCTACGCAGGCCATCTTGCGCACCAGATTGTTCTCGGCAAACGCTTCGCCGCTGATCTTATCTCCGTGCTCAAACACCGCCTGCTTGAGATTCTTGGTTGGCAGTACGCCGAGGGAATTGAGCGGCTCGATGTTGATGGACGTTCCCAAGTCGTGATACTTTTGCATCAGCTCGGTTTCCGTGCATTTCTTGTAGACGGCGCGATACGCGTTCCAGTAGGCGGGGAAGTCCTTGATCGCAATCGGCGTCGTGCCGAAGACCTGCATCGCCTTCAGATTTTTTGCGCCCATCGAGGCGCCGAGGCCGAGACGGCCAAAGTGGCGGTAGGTATCCACGCAGACGCTGGCGTAGGTAACGCCGTTTTCGCCCGCGGGGCCGATGCGGATGATGCTGCGCTTTCCGGGGCCGGGTTCCCGCTCGCGAATGACGCGGCCGATGACGGTGCTGGGCAGTCCCCAGAGCGCGCGGGCGTCGCGAAACGAGACGTTGTCCGAGCGGACGGAGATGTACATCGGTCGCTTGGCTTTGCCGGTGATGACGATTGCGTCGTATCCCGCCTGCATCATGGCAAACGCGAGCCGTCCGCCCGCGTAACTTTCGCCCAACTCGCCCGTATGCGGCGAATAGAACACCGCGACCGTTTTCGTCATGACGGGGAAGACGGAGGTCAGCGCGCCAACGGCAAACACGATGGGTTGCGCGTCGTCCAGCGGCGGCAGCTCAGGATGAAAATTCTCCTCAAACAAACGAATCGCGATGCCAACGCCGCCGATGGAGGCGTTTAGATCGACACGTTTTTCGATCTTCAATTTTTCACTGCTCAAGTCAACGAAAAGGATTTTTTTATCGTCGCCTAACATACCGTTAAACCTCCTCCATCGTCAAGCATTGGTGCGGGCAAAACTGCGCGCAGATGCCGCAGTGCTTGCAGATAATCGGAATCTTCAGGTCTTCGTCAAAATTGACCGCGCCGACGATGCAGGCGTCTATGCACTTGCGGCAGCCGATGCACTTTTCGGGAGAGAGGATCACGCCTCCGCCGGTACGCGGCCGGAGTGCGCCGGTCGGGCAAGCCTCTGCGCAGGCGCGCTCGTCCGTGCAGCCGAGGCACACGATGCCGACGAAACTGCTGGTCAGTCCGCCCGTGGTGCGGACGCGGATGGCGCTCTTAAACATGCTGTGCTCTTTTTTGTTGACGGCGGCGCAGGTGAGCATGCACGTGAAGCAACCGAGACACTTGTTCATGCCGTCCGCGCGCAATAACTTTGGCATATCAATCGTCCTCCGATCGTTATTCGTTCAAAAGAATTACGCATGATGATTGTATTGATGTAAAAATCATAAACATGAGACATACGGTTTGTCAATAAAAACCGCACTCCATTTTAGCACCGATACCAATCTCGGTAGAGTGTTCTTTCAGCCGCCGATCATCTGTCCGATGATGCTGATTTGCTGTCCTTCATGCAGCTGCTCGTCCGGACGAAGCATATGCGCATCGGAAGCAAACAGAACCTGTTCCGGCAATCCGGGCCAATCGGTTGCGGGGCAAAACACGCCCGCATGCCCTGCGGACTCCACCGCGCCATATAGAAAGCCTGCGGTTGCATTCTCCGGCACCGAGAAGGAGGCATACTCTTTTTTGAATTGATTGCCGATCGCTAAGAAGCGAATGAAAACCTGCATATTGACCCTCGTTTTCTAAAAGTATAAAGGAAACATCATATTCGCGGTTATTCCGCTGGCTTATACGTCTCGCTGTAATCAAACACCTTCCGAAGGCCGTCGTTGCCGTCGTGACTGATGCGGATGTTGTCGGTCAGCGTAAAGTGCATGCCGTCGCTGGTGGATACATAATAGTGTCCCCATTGGAATCCCGCGCGGTAGAACGCAAGCTCGTAGAGGATATAGTTGATCACGGTTTCGGGAACGGTTTGGTAGACCCAGAGAAGGGAATCGCCGGAGTAGGTGTAGTCGTAATACGAAACGCCGTTCTCCGTCTTGATGCCGTTGTAGGCGAGAAAGTCCCGCACCTCGGTGTTGATGAGCGCGATATTCTCTTTCAAATTGTCGTTTGCGCCCATTCCGCCGTTGAGATCGCTTGCCGTGCCAAACGCATGGTGGCTGATATGCGTTTCGCTGGACGTAAAGCGCGAGCAGTAGGTACCGTTGTAGGTATCGATCAAGTCCCGCAGCAGCAGCACGCCGGAGTCCCCGTTGGTGCCGGAGACGCGAACATGCACGTTGTTGAGATAATACGACGCGGCTTGGTAA
>CAYVAO010000051.1:0-8850 GCA_964448895.1 uncultured Christensenella sp. | reverse complement strand
CCGAGATGCGCGCCGCGGACAGGCTCGATCTTTACACCGCGCTGAGTAAGACCGACGAGTATCTCTACGTGAGCTTTGCCTATGGCGACGGCGCGGGAGAGCTCGCACCGAGTCCGCTGGTGGAGCGGCTGCAAAAACTCTGCCCGAATTGCACGCAAAGGAGCGACATCGAGTCGAGCGACGCGCTGCCGGATTGCGCGGCGGAGGCGCTGACCATGACCGCGCGCGATTTGCGTCGCTTTCGCGACGATGGGAAAAGTACGGAGCGGTTGCCCGCGCTGATCGAGTGGCTGACGCGACGGGATAGCACCCGCGCGCTGACCCGGCGGATGATTGACGAAAGCGCGGCGAATGTGCTGCCGCTCGCGATTCCGCGCGAAACCGCGCGCGCGCTTTACGGTAAAACGGTGCCGATGAGCGCGAGCAGGTTGGAGAGCTTTAATAACTGCCCGTTTCAACACTTTGTTCGCTATGGTCTCCGCGCGGAGGAAACGCGCGAGTTCACCGAGCGCGCGGCGGATCTCGGCGCGTTTTATCACGCCGCGTTGGAAGCGTTTGTCCGATTGGTCAACGAGAAAAACCATAATTGGAAACTGCTTTCGGATGAAGATGCGCTTCTTGTGCTCGACGAGGCGTTGCCGCAGGTGATTGCGGAGCATCACGACGGCATCCTGCTGGATAACGAGCGCATGCGAGCTACGCTGTTTCTACTGGTGGAGACGCTTCGCCAGAGTGTGATCGCGATTGTGAGTCAAATTCGCGCGGGCAGTTTTTCGCCGGTGCTGACCGAGGTGCGCTTCGGGCAAGGCGCGCCGTTCCCGCCGATTCGCCTGAGTTTGCCGGACGGAAGCAGCGCGCTCATCGGCGGCGTGATCGACCGCGTGGATCGCGCGGTTGCCGGCGGACGGGAGCTGCTCCGCATCGTGGACTACAAAACCGGCGGACGGGACTTTGACTTTGCGGGCGTGCTGCAGGGCTTAACGCTGCAATTGCCGCTGTATTTACTCGCGGCGACGGAGCAGGCGCAAGCCCGCGCGGGATTATACTATATGCCGATCTCGCAGCCGGTTGTATCCGATTCCGAGGAGGATATCGAGGGCGCGGTTGCGGAGCGGTTTCGCCTAAAAGGACTTACGCTGTCGGACGCCGCGGTCATCCGCGCGAGCGACAACGCGCTCTCCGGCGGAAAATCCGCCGTGCTGTACCAGGTGGAGCAAACGGGAGAATCGGACTATTCCGGCAGCGTTTGCACGCCGGATCAAATGGAATCCCTTCTCGCGCTGGCGAAGAAAAAATCTGAACAAACGCTTTCACGCATGCTCAGCGGTGAACTCACCGCCTCTCCCGCCGCGCGAAAAAAGCATCAGGAAGCGTGTAAGTATTGCGACTATAAGAGCGTTTGTCGCTTTGACCCCAAGAAACCGGGCAACCGGATTCGCATGCTCAAAACCATCAAGCAGGATGAGTTTTTTACCCTGATTGCGGGAGGTGAAGCCGATGGCGCGCAAGACGAAGAATCATAAAACGTGGATTCGCCGGAGGCAGTGCCGATGAATCGCTGGACGAAGGATCAACTGCTCGCCATTCAGAGCGAAGGAAACCTCATCGTTTCCGCGGCGGCGGGCGCGGGCAAAACAGCCGTGCTCACTGAGCGGATTGTGAGCCGCATTCGCGCGGGCGCGCCGGTAGAAAGCTTGCTGGTGCTCACCTTTACGCGGGCAGCCGCGGCGGAGATGAAGGGCAGAATAGCAAACCGCCTCAATCAACTGGCGGACGAGGCCGAAACGAGCGAAGAGATGCGCTATCTGCGCCGTCAGGCGAGAAATGTGGACGGCGCGTTTATCTCGACCATCCATGCGTTTTGCGCCCGCGTCATCCGGCGACACTATCACGCGGTGGATTTGCCCGCGCGCGCGAAGACGGCGGACGAGATGGAGAGCGCGGCCTTGATTGAGACCGTGCGGGACGATCTACTCACCTCGCTTGCAGGAGAAACCGATGCGGACTATACCGCGCTTTTAGCGGCGCTTGGCAGCGAACAGGCCGCATGGGACGCGATTCTTTCGGTCTATCGCTTCACGCGCGCGGAACCGGAGCCGGAATACTGGCTGCAGGAAGCCGCCGCGCGATACGAAGACGAAACGGCTCTTGAGCGAATGCTATACGACGCGGTCGCGTTCTGTAAGCAGGAGCTTTCGCTCGTGATCGAGACGATCGTGCGCGAGCGGGACCAGCTCTCCCCCGACTGCGCAAATGCGATCTCCGTATTGGACGAGGAACTCTCGCGCTATCGAGCAATGCTGCTCTGCCGCAGGTACGGGCAATACCGCGACGCGCTCGCCGCCATGGAATACGGCAGGCTCGTCTTTCCGCGTGCGGTTGCGGAGGAAGACAAAGCGGGCGCAAAGGCCGCGCGCGACATGGGCAAAGACCTCATAAAAGAACAAAAGAAGCGGTTTTTACGCGCGGAAACGGAAGAAATCGCTGTGTTACGCCGATCCGGCGCGGTGGTGCGCGCGCTTTGCAAACTCGCGTCGCGGTTTGAGCAGGCGTTTTCCGAAGCGAAGCGCGAAAGAAACCTGCTGGACTACGACGATTTGGAGCATTTCGCCCTCGCGGCGCTATGTCAGGAAGAAATCGCGCAGGAGTACCGCGAAAAATTTCGCTGGATCGCGGTGGACGAGTATCAGGACAGCAACCGTGTGCAGGAAGCGATTCTTCTGCGCATCTCGCGCGGGGACAATCTCTTTTTTGTAGGCGACGTCAAGCAGTCGATCTATCGCTTTCGTCAGGCGGAGCCGGGCTTGTTTTTAGAAAAACTTGCGCGATTTTCCGGCGAGGCGGGAAACAGAATCGATCTTGCCGAAAACTTTCGCTCCTCGGATGAAGTGCTGTCCGCAGTCAACGAGGTGTTTGAGGCGGTGATGAGCGAACAGTCCGGCGACATCGACTATGACGCGCGCGCCCGCCTTGTCTGCGGAACGAGTCAGCCGGTAGGCAGCACAGAACTGCATTTGATTCGCAAAGAGCGCGCGGAGAGCGAGGACGATGAGGACGCGCTGGAAGAAGCGGCGGATCTGGAGGTGGAAGCACGCCTGATCGCGAGGCGCATCCACGAGATCATACAGCAAGAAACCTACACCGACGCAAAGACGGGAGAAACACGTAACTATCGCTATGGCGACTTTGCGCTGCTGCTTCGCGCGGGAACCGAAGCGCAGACCGTCTCGCAGACGCTCGCAAGCAGCGGTGTGCCCGCTTATGCGCAGTCCAGCGGCGGTTATTTTGACGCGGTCGAGGTGCAGATTTTTCGAAACCTGCTCTCCATCATCGACAATCGCAGGCAGGATGTGCCACTCATCTCCGTGCTGCTTTCCAGCATCGGCGGATTTACGCACGAAGAGCTCGCGCAAATGCGAACGGAGAAGCCGGACGGCGCGTTTTACGAAGCGTTTTTCATTTTTGCGGAGACAGACACGTCGCTGGGCAGGCGCGCGGCGGCTTTTTTGGAAAAACTTACGGTTTACCGCGCGGAGAGCAGGCTTCTTTCGGTAGAAGAGCTCATCGGGAAACTGCTCGACGAAACGGGTTTTTATGAGGAGATGGGCGCGGGTATCGGTGGCGCGCAGCGGCAGGCAAACCTGGACGCGCTGTTGAACAAAGCGCACGTGTTTGAGGCCGCGGGTTCGCGCGGGGTTTGGAGCTTTTTGCGGCATCTCGAACTCGCGCAAAACAACGCGAGCGTGGGCGCTGCGCAGACAGTGACGGCGGACGTGGTGCGGATTCTCACGATCCATAAATCCAAGGGGTTGGAGTTTCCCGTCGTGTTCGTTGCGGGGTTGGGCAAGCAATTTAACCGTCAGGACGTGAACAACAGCCTGCAAATGCACGCGAAGCGCGGCATGGCGCTGCGCTTTATCGACCGCGATGGTGTGCAGCGGGTCAAGCGCGATACGCTCGCGCGGGTGATCCTCTCCCAGCAGGTGAAACGCGAACAGCTCGCGGAGGAGATGCGCGTGCTCTATGTCGCCATGACGCGTGCGCGAAGGAAGCTCATTCTTACCGCATGCGTCAACAAACCGGAGGAAAAGCTTGCCGCGTCTCCGCGGGTGCCGACCGCCTGGCAGTCGATCAAGTGTTCCAGCCCCGTGCGCTGGCTGATGATGGGCGCAAAAAAGCATATCGTCATATCAATTCACGAACGCGAGGGATTTTTAGGCGGCGTTTCTGCGGAAAACGCAAAAGAGATACCCGCGTTTGATCCGGTTGTGCTGGAGGCGATCGAAGCAAAGCTGAACTGGACCTATGACTATGCGGAGGCGGCGAAGATTCGCGCAAAGGCGGCGGTGAGCCGCGTGGTCAAGGGCGAAGACAGTCTTCCGACCTTCGTAAAACCCGCATTTTTAGGCGCGGAGACAAGCGCGGTGTTCGCCGGAACCGCGACGCACGCGGCGATGCAGTATCTGCCGCTGGATGCGGCGATGAGCGAAGCACAAGCGAGGCAATATTTGCTTTCGTTGACGGCAAGCGGACGCATCACGCAGGAACAGGCGGATGCGGCGGATACTGGCGCGATCAGCTGGCTCACGCAGGACGCGCTGTTTTTGCGAATGCAACAGGCCGGGCGGTTGGAGCGCGAGTTGCCGTTTTCCTACCCGATGGAAGCGATTCAACTCTACGGCATCGCCGCGGAAGAGACGGTGCTGCTGCAAGGTGTGCTGGACGCGTGTTTCCTCGAGGACGGCGAATGGGTGATTGTGGACTATAAGACCGACCGCGTTCGCCCGGGCGAATCCGCGGAACAGGCCGCGCAAAAGCACGCAGAGCAGCTTCGCCTCTATGCGCTCGCGTTGGAGTCGCTCTCAGGTCAGCGCGTAAAAGAGTTGCTGGTCGTGTTGCTGAGTCACCGCGTGGTGGTGAGCGTGAGATAAGTGTGAAAATCACGCTGTATGCTTGCAAATCGCAAAAACGCGTGGTACGATAGGCGCAAATCGATAGAGATATCGAACGATGACAATTGAATTTTTTCAGCTTCGGGGCGGGGTGAAATTCCCCACCGGCGGTGATGCGGCCTCTGTGCCGACAAGCCCGCGAACCGCGAGAGCGGTCGAAACGGTACAAATCCGTTGCCGACGGTGATTGAGCGAATCGTAGATTCGCTGTGAGTCCGGATGAAAGAAGCAAACGCCAAGTATTTTGGCTTTGTAACAACCCCGTGCGTTGATTCACGGGGTTTTTTGTACAGAAAAACTCCCGTGAAACCATCAACTGCGTCGCACAAAAAACGGGAGGAACAACAACATGAAACAAAGAACCTACATCGACCGGATGGTAAAGCTCGGCATGCTGACCGCGCTTTCCATCATACTCGTCTATGCGAGTCACTTTCCCATCTTCCCCGCTGCGTCATATCTGGAATACGACATGGCGGATGTGCCGATCTTGATCGGAACATTTCTCTACGGGCCGTGGTGGGGGTTGGGGCTTACCGCTGTGGTCAGCGTGCTGCAATGGCTCCTTGTTTCACCGCAGAGTCTCTGGGTGGGCGCGATTATGCATTTTCTCGCAACGGGGTCATACGTTGTCGCCGCGGGGTTGATCTACTCGCACAATAAAACGAGAAAGGCCGCGATCATCGGCATGGCAATCGGCGCTGTGCTGCAAACGTTGATGATGATCCCCATGAACCTCGTCTTCACCGTCCACTTTTTCGGCGTTCCGCGCGAGGCGGTCGTTGCGCTACTGCCAACCGCGATCATTACGTTTAACGCGATCAAGACGGTTGCGAACTCCATCATCACGTTTTTGCTTAACAAGCGCGTTGCAAAGGTGTTTGAAAAGAATCTACTCAAGCCCCGCACGCTGGAGAACGAGTAAACTCTCGTTTGTTACACCAAATAGGCGATATAGTAAAAAAGATTGTATCAATTTAAATGAAACCTATTGACGCGAAGAAAGAACTGATATAGTATAATAACAGTAATTGTTACTATATAAGAATGAGAAAAATGCCGTACTCAATATTTGAGTGATATCATTTATTTACACGGAGGAATCGAGCCCATGCGATATTCTCACCAGCGGGAGCGCATTTTTCGTGCGGTATCAGAACGATGCGATCATCCCACCGCGAACATGGTCTATGAACAGCTCAAATTGGAGATGCCCCGCCTGAGCCTCGGAACGGTTTACCGTAACCTCAACCAGCTTGCGGATGCGGGCAGGCTCAAGAAGATTCCTCTTGCGGACGGTAGCTGCCGGTTTGACAAGACGAGAGAATCGCACTCGCACATCGTTTGCGAAGAGTGCGGCGCGGTGTCGGATGTTCACCTGCCCTCGTTCGAGTCGTTTCAAACCGCTATCGAGAGCGAAACAGGCTACGAGCTGCGCTCCTACGACGTGGTTTTGCGCGGACTCTGCGCGGATTGCTTAAAGCACGAGCAGGAGCACGCGGTCTAAATCCGGCTCCCAAAAGCGGGTTTCCCGATGCGGGATCAATTTTGTTTATCCAACGGGCGTAAGCCCCGATAAAGCACTGATTATGAATAATAGGAGGATTGCAATCATGGAACTCAAAGGAAGCAAGACGGAACAGAATCTTCAGACGGCGTTTGCGGGCGAATCGCAGGCGAGAAACAAGTACACCTACTTCTCTTCCGTAGCAAAGAAGGCCGGCTTCGAGCAGATTTCCGCGATTTTTGCCGAAACGGCGGATAACGAGAAAGAGCACGCAAAACTGTGGTTTAAGGCGCTGCATGGCGGCGAAATGCCCAGCTTGGACGAGGCCCTGAAGATGGCGGCCGAAGGCGAGCATTACGAGTGGACCGAGATGTACAAAGGTTTTTCGGAAGATGCGAAAGCGGAAGGCTTCGATAAGCTCGCGTACCAGTTTGCAGCGGTTGCCGCAATCGAGAAGACCCATGAAGAGCGCTATAACAAGCTCGCTGCGAACCTCAAGGACGAAAAAGTCTTCGAAAAAGACGAAAAGGTCATCTGGCAGTGCCGCGTTTGCGGACATCTCTACGAGGGCACCAAGGCGCCGGAAGTCTGCCCGGTTTGCGGACATCCCAAAGCGTTCTTTGAAGTACGCAAAGTCAACTATTGAAAATCAATTATTGATTAAAAAGATTGACCTTGCGGATGAAACTCGGTTTTACCGCACGGTCAATGGAGCAGGCTAACGGAATCGCGACATGCTTGATATTCAAGCGATCGCAATTTCAAAAGCTGTTTTGCTGATTGATACGAAGCGGCGGTTCGCAACATGATTGTGAGCCGTCGTTTTGTTTCACCAAAACGCAAACGAAAAAGATGTGGAAACAGGGTGGAAAAAGACGGAAGAATCCGTTAAAATGATCGTTGTTAGCACTCTCGTGCGTTTGATGCTAAAAGTTCACAGTCTTGTGGTCGTGACGTTACAATATCCCGCTTTGCTTGTTTGCATTGCGTAAATCGAGCCGCTATACTGAAACTACAATCGGAACAGTCATCCATGAACATGGAACGCGTTTATCAAATTTCCCGTGACATGGAACCGGATGGAACAAAACACAGTTGAGACAGTCAAGGGGAATGAGAGATAGCACCCCTGATGGAGGTGAAAACAGTATGAATCTGCATGGAATCGTAACGCTGCCCGTCATCCCGCTGCGCGGGATCGCGGTTCTGCCAAACGAAGTAATGCATTGCTATATCGGTCGTAAGAAGACGCTGTCTGCCATGGAGCAGGCGCGTTGGGACGAAGGTTACGCGTTCTTTGTATCGCAAAAAAACGCGAAAGTGGTCGATGTTACCCCGGATGATCTGTATGAAGTTGGCACAATCTGCCGTATTCGTCAGGTTTTCCGCATTCAAAACGACACGGTACACCTGTTGGTGACCGGAGTTGCGCGCGCAAAGATTGCGCATATCATCTCCGAAAACCCGCACTACACCGCGCAGGTCGAGGTGTTTGAGGACGTTGAGCCGGATGAATTCACGGCGGAGGCACTGCGCCGTCGCCTGAGCGAAGGCTTTACGGAGCACGCGGGCCAGCGCGACCGCCTGACGCAGGATCAAAAGGACGCGGTGCTCGCGCTCCCGACCCTTTCCGAATTGACGGACGGAATCGCGCAGCATGTGGTGAGTAAGCTCGAAGACAAGCAAAAGCTCATTGAGCAGACGGACCTTGTCACGAGAGCCGCAAATCTGCTCGGCATCATCGAAAACGAACTGATGGTGATGCAGGTGGATCGCCGCATCGCTGGCAAGATCAAAGCCGCAGTTGAGCGTAACCAGAAGGAGTTTGTTCTGCGCGAGCAGCTCAAGGCCGTTCAGGAAGAGCTTGGCGAAGGCGAGGACGACGTGCTGGATGCCTACCGCGAACGCGCGGAGAAGAAAAATCTTCCGCCGGAAGTGCGCAAGGCGCTCAACAAACAGCTCGATCGCTTTGCTTCCTTGCCGGGCGGCTCTCACGAGGCGCCGATGGCGCAGGCGTATATCGAGTTGATTCTCGATCTACCCTGGACGGAGGAAACGGTGGATAACCTTGATCTGGCGCACGCAAAAGCGGTGTTGGATCGCGATCACTTCGGCATGGAAAAGGTCAAAACACGCATCATCGAGACGCTTGCCGTCCAGCGGTTGACGAATAACCCGCAGGGGCAGATTCTCTGCCTTGTTGGCCCTCCGGGCGTTGGCAAAACGTCCATCGTGCGCGGCATTGCGGAGGCGATGGGACGCAAGTTCGTCCGCATGAGCCTCGGCGGCGTGCATGACGAGGCGGAGATTCGCGGACACCGGCGCACCTATATCGGTGCGCAGCCGGGTCGCGTGATCGAAGCCATGCGCAAGTCCGGCTCGCTCAACCCC